>DQUB01000012.1 GCA_015662475.1 Pyrodictium sp. | reverse complement strand
TCTTATCTTGTGCGTAGAGGTTATAGTGTTTATTGTATTGATAATCTTTCGAGAGCAACTAAAGAGTCCATAGAAATTGTGAAAGAATGTAATATCGTGTATAAGGTTGTTGATATAACTGACTCTAGCCGTATTGTAGAGCACATTAGGAGATTTAGGTCTAATGTGTTAGTACATTTAGCGGCTCTTGTTGATGCTGAAGAGTCTATTCGAAAGCCAGATCTCTACGCGTACGTGAACGTCTATGGTACTAGTGTGGTTGTTGGGAAAGCATTAGAGTATGGTGTGGAGAGAGTGGTTTACATTAGCTCAGCGGCGGTATATGGTGAGCCTAAGAGGCTACCAATCTCTGAGGAGCACCCTGTAGAGCCTGTCAACCCTTACGGCGTGACGAAGTTAGCTGGTGAGCATTTGGTTAGGGTCATGTGTGAATTGACCCGTAAACCCTATGTTGTGTTACGCTTATTCAACGTTTATGGCCCGAGACAGAATCCTAGCTATGCTGGTGTTGTTGTTAAGACTTTAGAGAGAATTGTTGCTGGAAAGCCTCCTGTAGTCTATGGTGATGGTATGCAGACTAGGGACATGGTCTATGTGGGAGATGTTGTTGAAGCTATAGAGAAGGCCATCGAGACTCAGTATGTTGATGAGGTATACAATATTGGTTCGGGGGAGCCCGTGAGAATTAGAGACCTCATCAACCTAATATTAGAGCTTACAGGCAAAGAAGAGTTGAAGCCTGTTCATGCACCACCACGCCCCGGCGACATTAGGCATAGCTACGCAGATATAAGCAAGGCTAGAAAAATACTAGGTTTCAAGCCAAAAACAAGCTTGAGAGAAGGGCTGGCAAAAACGATAGAGTGGTATATGGGTCGGAAATTATCGCGTGTTGAGTAACTCTGCTATGATCGTGGAGATCTTTTCTGCTACACGTCTCCAACTACACTTTCTAGCATAGTCTAAGCCTTTTTCGGCCTTTCTAAGAGCATCGCCGTAGTTTTTATAGACATGCACTATTGCTTCTGCAACATATTCGGGGGTAAGAGAAGGTAGAATGTATGCACGCTCTTCGCTTGCAACCCCCGTTCTAGCAAAAATGCTAGATACAATTACAGGTTTTCCATGAGCCATACACTCTAAAACTGTTAAACCGTAACCCTCCTCTCCTAGAGATGGAAATACACAGACATCTGCAATTCTATAGTATGGGTTAACATCTTCAACATCAGCAACAACCTTTACAACTTCTCTACCAGCTTCTCTATTCAACCTCTTAGCAAACCCAACTATCCTCTCAAGATACCTCACATGCTCCACATCAACACCTCTACCACCTACTAGCCAAAGCCTAGCATTAGGTATAACCTTCATCACATGCTCAAAAGCCTCCAAGGTGATATGCTGCCCTTTATTTGGCGCAAACCTGCCAACCTGGACTATGTCAAAACACTCGTTCTCATCGTGAACACGTTTAAAAGGCCCATCAACACCTTCAAAACCCAAAACAGATATCTTGTCCTCGTCAACAGACAGGTATCTCACAAGATCCTCTTTAACAGCAACAGAAGGGACAACAATCTTTTCAACTCGCTCAACAACTCTCTCCAAAGCTTTAACCCTCAAAAAGTGTTTAAACTTGTGCTTCCTAGCCCACTCCGACTCAAACAATCCAACATCGTGTATCACAGCAATCACTGGAATCGACCTATCAATGTACAGCGGCGATGTTTCACCCCAATAAGAGTTCACGATAACTATATTCGGTCTAAGTTTGTTGGCTATTTTCGCCGCTCTCCGCGAAAACATGTAACTCGCTAGATAAGGAAGAGCTAAACGCTGCCTAACAGCAACAAGCTGATAACTAGTTTTAGGAAGAGTTTGGCCTCCAAACAACCGTGTAATAGCCACAACCTGGTAACCCATCTTGGCAAGCTCGTCTGAAACCCTAGAAATGAAACGCTCAGCACCACCACGAACTACAGGGTACCAACCGCGTGAAATAACAACAATTTTACTCACATTTACACCAAACTCGAAAAAGTAGTGTTCAAAAACCTCTAAAAACATTACTAGCTACTATGTTGTAACGAGTAGAATTTCATTATTAAGTTGTAAAAGTCTACTATTTTCTGTGGTCTAAACCAAGCTATATTTTGCGATAAGCTCCAGAAACCATACTTGCTATGATCGTATTTCCCAATGTCAAAACCATGGTCAGACACAATAAGCACAACATAACCTCTCCTCATAGCCTCCCTGAGAAGAGGCTTAACAATCCCACCCAATTCGTCGTGTACAGTTTT
>DQUB01000152.1 GCA_015662475.1 Pyrodictium sp. | reverse complement strand
GATAGTCTATGTGTACGAAGCAGTACTCTATGGTGGTCGTCGAGAGCTTATGAGAGAGCTAGTGGCGCGAATCGAAGAGCTTGAGAGGGTGAAAAGTTGGTCTCGACAAAACAGGCGATCTTAGCAGCAGCTATTGCTGTACTTGTAGGCGTGTGCTTGGTAGCAGTATTGGTGCCTCCAACCGACGACTACTCCCCATATAATAGCGGTTGGAATGGTCTTTCAAAAGCTGTGAAAGCTCTAGACGCAAAACTTGTCAACCTCGATAGCTTGGAAGCTCGTAGACCGGATAGACTAGTAGTGCTTGTTGTCGGTGTAGAAAAACCTGTAACTCCCCAGCAATGTGAAATCTTGAAGAAGCTTGTCGTGTACGGCGCAACTGTAGTGGTTATGGATGAGACGGGGAAGGCTAACCAGCTACTAGAGTGCTTGGGTGTTGGAGCTAGAGTGGGTAGAGGTGTTCTGGTAGACCCTCTACACTATGTTCTCGACCCAAGACTTCCAATAGCTAGGCTAGAACTGGCGGGTAAGCGTATGGCGAAACTCTACCTCAACATAGCATCGCCTATAGAGGTTGTGGGGGGTAGAGGCTCTTGCATAGGCTACACCTACAAGACAGCTTTTGTAGACTTTGACGGCGATGGAAAACGCGATCCGGTAGAGCCTAGCGGTAGAATGTGTGTATGCTACCGTGAAAGTCTAGGCAATGGTACAGTCTACCTATTCTCTGACTCAAGCATACTCTTAAACGCAATGATAGACAAAATGGACAACCTCAACGCACTCAAAACAGTTGTTGAGAACAAAACTGTTGTGCTTGTAACTGATTTCTGGGAACCCTCACTACACACAAAGCTTGTAATGGCGCTTGAGCATATAGGCCGGCTCGCCACCAACACAAGTCTCCGCTACCTGATAGCCTTCCTACTCGCAGTAACAGTGTATCTAGCTACTGCAAATGCTGGAAAGACTCGTAGGTAGAAGTGTGAGTCTTCTAGCAGCGAACACATATAGTTTGCAGCTAGATGGTGGTTTGCAGAGGAGCATTGTTTTCGGGTGCCAACATGGATGACCTCTTGAGAGAGAAGGTTAGGCGAGTTCAACAAGAGCTTAGCAGGTACATTGTCGGTTACCGAGATCTTATAGAGTTGATGGTAGTTGCACTATTGTCGAAAGGTCATATCCTCTTGGAGGGGCCACCAGGAACAGGGAAAACGACTATTGCAAAGCTCTTTGCCAAGCTTATAGGTGGTGAGTTTAAGAGGGTGCAAATGACCCCTGATCTCCTACCCTCAGACATCATTGGAGGCTTCTACTACAGCCCTCGTGAAGGGTGGAAACTGCGTAAAGGCCCAATATTCGCCAACGTAGTGCTTGTTGACGAGTTGAACCGTGCACCTCCTAGAACACAGTCAGCTTTTCTAGAAGCATTGCAAGAGGAGCAGGTTACAATCGAGGGGACTACGCTACGACTACCAGAACCGTTTCTAGTTCTAGCAACTATGCAGCCTATTGGTGAAACAGGAACATATCCACTGCCCCTTGTCTCGCTAGACAGGTTTGCCTACAGCTATCGTACAAGCTATCCTACTCCCGAAGAAGAGGTGGAGATTATTGTTCGTGCTGACGAGATTCTCGACATCAACGTTAAGCCGGTGATGAGCTTAGACGAGGTTTTGAAAGCACAACACGCTGTAAAATCTGTTAAGCTGAACGATAGAGTGTTATCGTATATTGTTGCACTGGTAAACGAGGTGCGAAACCAGCCTGAAGTACTGCTAGGCCCCTCCCCAAGAGCATCAATAGCTATAGCGAGAGGGGCGAAAGCATTAGCGTTTCTAGAAGGGCTAGACTATGTTGTACCCGACCACGTTAAGAGGATTGCACCATACGTGCTAAGACACCGTATCGTTTTGAGAGCAGCTTACCAAGGACGCATCCAACCCGAAGAGATTGTAGAGAGGGTTTTGGAGCGTGTAGAGGTTCCAAAAACTTGATATCTCTAAAACCTCTCGGATTACAGCTTCTAACAGTCTCCATAGCCCTCACAATCTTTGCCGCTGCCACAAACGATGTAGCTATACTTGCAACTGCACTAGCAACTCTACTACCTCTAGCAATAGCAGTTGTACACGTAGTATACCTCCACACTGTAAAGCCTTGTAGATGTGTTAGAGGTTGTAACCAGCTGTTAGAGCTTGTAGCTGGTGAGAAAGTTGAACACTTGCTAGAGCTTTCATGCAAACCAGTAAGAGTTCAAGCTTCCAAGATGGTTCAAACACGCTTATCCAACAATCGAGTGTTTATCCATGCTCGTTTCCACACATTTGGTCTCCATAGGCTGGAGAGATTGGATGTTATACGCAGTGATATCCTGGGACTTGTAGAGCTACGCGAGTCTATCGAGTGCAATCTAGTGTTTAGAGTGTATCCTCGCACCATCTACTGGCTTGAGAGAGTACTTGAGCTTTTGGAGAGAGGAGAGGAGAGAGGAGGCGGTGGCGAGACTGGTAGAGGGTTTATCGCTTCTAGCGGCGAGTATTGTTGGTCTCGCGAGTACACTCCAGAGCTTCCAATGCGTATTGATTGGAAAGCTTATGCGAGAACTGGAGAACTTATAGTCAAAGTTTTTGAATGGCCGTTTGCTGGCGAGGAAACACTCAACATTTTCTACGAGGTTGACTGTCTTGGACCCATCACATGCGATGCTATAGCATCTTCGCTTCTCTCACTCATAGTGTTTGCAGCTGAACAGCATAGAGCAACTAGTGTAAAGCTGTGTAGGTTGGAGGATGGAGTGTGTACAGAGTACAGTGTTGAGGATGCTGCAAGAGCAACAATATCCATTCTCTTCAGAGCACGTATACTCCAAAAACTCGTGGAGGTTTACGAGTATGTTGATCCTCTCCAAGCTAGACGAATACAACAACTTCTCCAACGCGTCAAAAAGCTTGGAAAACCCATACAAGGTGCACCTACTTCTACAACCAGTACATCGGCTGTCATAGTATCAACACTTGTTGCGAAACCCTCAAAGCTGGTTGAAAGAGTTGAAAAGTTGCGCGCTAGTGGAGCCACGATAACCGTAATTGGCCCTGAAAAACCCTGGCTAGATGTAGAAAACCTTGAAAAACGCTATGCTGTGCATAAGACCTTCCTAGCCACTCTTAAATCGCTAGAAGCACTTGGAGCCTTCATAGCGCTTGTCTAGCCCCTCCTAACCACTATAAACAGTCTATCGATGCTAGAGGGCAGTGGGCTGTCTAGGCTAGTCGTATTACAGCTCCAACCATCACCAACACGTAGCTTTACTTGAGCTGTTGCAACCAGTCTATCCCCCTGATAAAAGTTTATCGTTAACCTATACCTGTCGGGTAGCCTGAAGAGGGGAAGGCCGGACTGCTCCTGGAACATGCAGACAGTGAGACTATCATCTCTAGCTTCTATGTGGAACTTCAGCTTCACAGTTATACTTTTCAGGTTTAGACTGGCGTAGGCGGTAGCCGTTAAGCTGGATGCCTGGTGCTCGTACATGGCACCAGCAACAACAACGCCTAGGTAGTCCATTTGTATGTTTGGCTCACCGCCAAACACCGTTTTAGTCACTGTCCTTGTCTCTGTAAGTGTTAGCGTATGCGTGATCGTGGTTGTCACAGTCTCAGTCTTGTACACCACTACCGTATTGTTGGTTGGGGTTATGATGGTGGTCACCGTAAGCCTCAAAGTCTTTGTCTGTGTAACCGTGGTTGTCACAGTAGAAACCACCACATGGGGTGGCAGTATAAGCTGCTGCAATGCTACTCCAAGAACTACACCAACTATAAATCCTAGAGCAAGAACATAGTAGAGAAGATCGCTCAAACCACTAGCCCCTACCCTACCAGCAAAACCCTTCCCCATAAATCTATGGCAAGAGAAGCTCTTTTGGAGAGAGGTTTGGAGGGTTGGAAGCTGTG
>DQUB01000164.1 GCA_015662475.1 Pyrodictium sp. | reverse complement strand
CTAGAACAGCTATGCTACACGGCGAAAACGCTGCTAGGAAACCTAGCCCTAGAAACATTGCAAAGATACCGGCTACACTTGCTTCCGACAAAACCGTCATAGCAGCCTTTGCCTCAACCTGACCATCAACTTCTACACCAGCTGAACCGATAAGCCTCTCAACAACATCAAGAACAGCCTTAGGATCCGCTACCTCGGGACCAGGAGCCATTGCTACAAGTCTGCCATTGTCGAGAAAAGCTAGTGTAGGTGTCTCAAAAACGCCATAACGTTGGAATAGCTGTGGACCTGAAGGAGATTGAAGACATACATCAGCTAATCTTACACCTATACTCTTCAAAGGCTGTTGCTCCTCAAGCTTCTGCCATACGTTCAAAATCTGTAGACAGTGTGGACACGTTTGACTCCAAAAGAGCACTACAACTCTACCTCTTAGAATATCGGGTTCAAGCGATGTTTTCACAGTACCTCCAAGAACAGACCCAGCAAAACCCGCTACAATGATAAAACCAATAAGCATTGCAACAACAAGTTTTGTGGAATCGCGAGAAGCTCTAAGACGGTCCACGTCAAGTCTGGCTCTTCTAGCTCTCATAAAACCACCATAAACATACCGTGATACTACAGTTGTGAATGCAGGATTAATAATGTTTCCCGAGATGCTATTTAGAAAGAACTAGATTCTATTTCTAGCAGCATGTATGCATACTTCAAAAGGAATGCTTAGATAACCCCAGAGAAAAACACAACCTTTCTGGCGGATAGGCTATGGGTACTGGGAAGAAGAAAAAGCAACCTGTAGCTGGCACTAAGAGAGAGCTTGTCATCATTACAAGACCTGCAGTAACACTTGACCAAGTCAAAAACGATGAGAGGAAGAAGAAGCTACTTCTAGTGCTAAGGAACATGGAGGATCAAGGTGGAGTCTATGAGAGAAGTCTAGCATACCTACTATATTGGCTTAAGACTGAGAAGGGGATAGACCTAGGCTACAACTTCTTCCTAGTAGGCGATGTGCCAACATCTAAAGAGCTACACGAAGACATCGTTGCACTACTCTATGTAGGACTTGCAGAAAACGATCCAAGAACAAAGAAACTTAGACTTACAAGCCAGGGCAAAGAGTTTCTACAGAGTACAGCCTTCGAAAAAGACTTTGTAGAAAAGTTGAAAGCAGCCATAGAAGAGCTAAAGCCTAAGGTTGCAGCAATAGACGCACAATTAGAGCTTACAAACATGTTGATGCGGCCAGGTGCACCTAGAAGATTCACCATAAGATTTGGACGTTAGACATCCACAAGACATTTCAAAAGACCTTCGTCTACAACCCATCTTTCCAGAACAATTGTTGGAAAGTCAGCCTAGACCTTTATAGTGGTAAATCTCATGATTTTCCAACAATATATTCTTTTATTCTAAACGAGAACAACTACAATGTGGTTGTTTTTGCCTCTACACATAGCGTGCTCACCACTTCTCCTGCCGAGATGGTGGCTGTGTGAGGGTATAGATTGTTGTTTTGATCTTCTAAGTGGTGGGAGCCGGTCTACATCTTTGAATGTTTTGCAGCTACTCTACCAGTGTTGTAGATGTATGTGCTTGTTCTAGGAGGCTAGAAGGTTGAAAAATGTCTGCTTTGCAGGAAGCATTTTATTGTAGCGTCTTTTGAACATTTTGATGTTCTTTGCAGGTTTTCATGTAACTTTACGTGAAAATATATAGGCTGATTAACGAAATAGGGGTGAAAACCTTAGATTGGACCGTGGTAGGCTAAGACGTGGCATCCACTCAGCATAGGTATGAGGTTGTTGAAGAGGAACGTGTAGAGGAGATTGTGGAATCTGTTGGGGAGGAGGGAGAGGTTGTAGAGGAGGCTGAAGAGGTTGTAGGAGAGAGTTACGAGCTTGTAAAAGCGCCAATGGCTAAAGAGAGTAGAGTTGAAGAAGAGAGTCCTCTTAGCATTATCGAGCAAACCTACTATTTACCACCTAGCATTTCGTCTCTTTCAAAGCTTGCTAGACGTTTTGCTGTCTATGGAACATGTCTTGTTGAACTTAGAGATAGGCTTAGAAGGTCAAAGAGACTTGATATTGAGACAAGACGTTTGATTGATGCCGAGTTGAGGTATGTTAGGGTATGGCTCTACATATTGACGCTCAAGGCTATGAGAGTTGTTGAGATGGAAGGAGTTAGGCATAACGCGGTCTGTAGCGTGTTGGGCCGCTACGATCCTATCCTAGGCAAGCTCTGTGCACGTGTTAGAGAAAGAGGAGTTCCAAAGTATGTTGAGCGGGAAACTCGTAGAGGAAACCCTGGAGCATCAAATCCAACAATAATACTTGCACTCTTAAAACACTACCACCCAAAATGCTACGACATAATAGTGGGCGGCAAATACTCGTCCTACAAAGCCGAAACTAGAACACTCTTTGAGAAAGAGTAGCCCCTCAGAGTGTAGGGGGCGGTCTCCCCACCCCCATCATGTCGGCGACTCAACCCATCATCAAAGGGTAGAAGAGTTGGAAGAGCCTAGGGGGGCAAACACCCCCTCATCCAATCGCCGAGCGACACGGCGTTGTCAGGGGTGCCTGGGGCGGCACACCCAGAAAACAACCGCTAAAAATAACCCCAACTAGAGTTTTCCCCCACAATAGAGGATGACAGTAAAGACAGCGAAAATAGACCCACCAATACCGAGTTGTCCGCATATAGAATTAGTGGGTCAGCAAGGACCACTCAATCACTCCCCGGAACCACCCGGGGTCTTTGAGTAGGGGCCTCATCAACCATTCTGTAAACTCTCAATACTACAGTAAAACTTGGTTTTTTAGGATTACTCTTAGCAAACTCTAAATATTTTTAAGGATGTTTGTAAAAATTATTTAGTTGTTTTAGCTTGTTAACACTACTTATACATTGTCTACATAACAATTGCTTAGAATATAACGAACGTTAACCTATTGTCTTTGTATTAAATATTAAAAACAAAATAATAAAAAGGAGTATATGGATATCGTACATACGAGGAGTGGGAAAGGGCAGCAAGTTCTAGCGTGTCTAGCATCTTGGTATCAGGCGGTCCCACGGCCGCCGCCCGCAGGG
>DQUB01000034.1 GCA_015662475.1 Pyrodictium sp. | reverse complement strand
CTAGTAGAGGTCAAAGGCTACACCCACCCACGACCATGTTACAACGAAGACCTACTACGAGTCATAACAATAACTATTGGCAACACAACATATACTTGGGCACAACGAGCACGATAAACCAAGACAAGATACTGTTTGAAGAGGCAAAACTAGATAGTTTTTTATCTCACATTATGTTCTCTCATGTCAACACCTTCACCCTATGCGACATAGCTTACCACTTGCTCAACAAGAGCTGAAAAAGGCTCAGCGGAGATCAGAGGAACCGATGATGAGAAAAATATGTGTATTCATATGTGGAAGCAAAAAGCGGCTAAAAGCTAATGGCCATGAAAGTCTAAGGAAGTCCAGATAGGTTTAAGGCATTTTAAGATGAAGAGAACAGGAAATCACATCGTTCATTATGCTCAAAACGCCCTCCTTTAATCTCAGCGGTAGAGAATGGTGGGGAAAGTAGAGGCGCTATCTCCTTAAAGCTAGAAGTAATAGATAATGTTAATGACCATACCGCAGTTAAGATGGGGTGAAGCTCCACTTTGTCTTTCAAGCTACGAATTAGCAACTTCAAATCGATAGACGATGTTGAGCTAGAGTTGGCTCCGTTAACGGTTCTTATCGGGCCTCCTGCTAGCGGAAAATCGAATATACTTGATGCTTTAGCTCTGCTAGGATACCTAGGCAGACACCTACTATTAGATGATGAGTATATGGGTCAACTCAACATGATAGAACCTGTTAGCATGCTTGTAAGATTTAGCAATGATCAAGACATGTTCAGACTGCAAGACCTGTCTAGAACCATAAGGATTGCCATTGGGTTCAGCACCTCTAACATCATAGAGGTTGAATTACGTTATGAACAAGGTAAACTAAGAATGAAGCTTAATGGTGTTGATACTCCACCACATATTCACCCGCTAACAAAAACCTCACAGACCGCTGAGTGGATCAAAAAGTCTTTGTCGTCGGCGAAGAACTTTGACATTAGAATTTATGGCTATGAGAGGTATGGTCTCTCGGTAAGGGCATGCGTAAACGATGTAACTTGTAGCTTCTATCAGAGGCTAAAGGGCACATATTCCAAGCTTACCCCCGTGAATGTGCTTAGCGAGCTAGCGTGGAATGTGACTAGTGTAGTGAAAAAGATTCCACGCATTATTCCAGAAGTTAATGAAGTTATCAGAACACATCTTGGTGAAAAAGTTGAGCTAAAAGTTTTGAGAAATGGAACTATAGTTGTGTTTGACTGGGATTACGAGGTTGATGTAACATATTTATCGGATGGTATCTTAAGATCTCTTTACTACCTTTTAGCTCTAGCTTCGTCTATAAACTATGCTAAGCTACGAGGGCTTGAGAATAGGCTCATAGTGGGGCTTGAAGAGCCAGAGTCTCACGTGTTCCCCTTCATGATGGGCTTGCTGGCCGAGTATATCTCAGAGGTTACAAGAAAAAATGTTGTGGTTGTCGTCTCAACTCACAACCCTCTGTTCGCCTCAATGCTTGGCGATAAGGTTGAGAATGCACGTTTCTACTATGTTTTCCGAGACATGTACGGCTCGACCAACTTGTCAGAGCTTGACCTTCAAGCGCTCGCCAAGGAGTTTAAAACTATTGAAGATGTTATGATGATGCCTATTAGCGAGGTTATAAACAAGTATGTTAAGAGCTAGGGGATAAAGTCTTGAGTATAGAGGTGCTGGTTCTTGCAGAATGTTATGCAAATAAGTGCTTCGCAGAAGAGGTTAGGGATAAACTGAGAGAAGTCTATCCCAAATATAGATTCAAGATCATTCACAAATCTACTTATGGAAGGGATAGGATACTAAGTAAAGCAAAACGAATACAACAAACGCAACAAAATAGCCTAATACTGCTTTTCATCGACTACGAGAGAGGTCCTTTGAGAAAGTATGTGGAAACTCTTTTCCCTCATCTTGAAAGTATTGCTAGCATATCAAATGTATATATTGGGAAGAGCAGTCTTGTAAGAAACCTAGTTGCAGTTATATTGATCCCGATATAGAGGGTGCTTTGGGCATAAGAGCTGGGAGAACTAGGAGGATTTTAAAGACAGTACATGCATGTAGAGAATTACAATCTCTACTTGCGTCTAAGTCAGAGGCTATCGAGGAAGTAGCCAGTAAGGTTGCCTCATTAATGGGTGGGTAAGTGGGAAGTAGGAATTATATGTAGCTGATGGGCTTATGGTGTAAGGTACTTGGAAATTGTATTAGCTAATTGTAGGAGCTTTAATTGAATTTTGTTTGTGACTGTTAAGGTTTTAGAGAGTTTTGCTGAAAACATGTAGGTTGTATGGGAGGGTAAGGGTGGACTGTTGTGGTCGACGTTATTGTGGCTGAGAATCTTGTGAAGAGGTATGGTGATTTTGAGGCTGTTAAGGGTGTGAGTTTTCGTGTTAAGCGTGGTGAGGTGTACGGGTTTCTAGGCCCGAATGGTGCTGGTAAAACGACTACTCTTGGCATGCTGACTACAGTGATAAAGCCGACTTCGGGGGATGCTCTTGTTGCTGGTTATAGTGTTAGTAGGGAGCCTTGGAAGGTTAGGGAGAGGATTGGTGTTGTTTTTCAAGAGCCTACAGTTGATAGAGAGTTGACTGCCATGGAGAACATGGTGGTT
>DQUB01000087.1 GCA_015662475.1 Pyrodictium sp. | reverse complement strand
TGGTCCTTCCGAAGCCGGTGTGTAGTATGGGCCTTTAGACACCTCAGCAACACGTGCACATTGTATTACACAACCCCAACAGCCTTTTCTAGCCTTCAAATACTTTTCAGCGAGATACTCTCCGCTAATCTCATAGGCTTTTTCAAATGTTCCGCGTGTCCAATTCTTTGTTGGGAATCCACCAACCTCGTTGATAATGTTGACTAGAACGGCAGTACCATACTTGTTCAATGCTTGACTTACACTATGCTCTCTAATCTTCTTAGCTAACTCTCTCACTGCCTTATTGAACTTCTCCCTATCAACTATCTCTATCTTCCTCCGACCATACACGAATATAGCTTTGACCCTCTTTGCCCCCATTACAGCGCCTAAACCTGTCCTACCAGCAGCCCTATAACGATCATTCATTATGGCAGCAATCTTTGACAGATTTTCGCCTGCAGGACCTATCGATAATACAGATCCCAGGTTCTCGTTTGTAATTCCAACCTCTTCTCTAACGATCTTCTCAGTATACGTAACACCTTTACCCCACAGTTTGCGTGCATCATGGAATTTGACTTCACCATCAATAATGCTTATCCATACAGGCTCCTCACTAACTTCTTCCAACACTATGCCGTCATAGCCTGCAAAACGCAGCCATGGGCCAAATTGACCACCACTATTACTATCTCCAAGTATTCCTGTCAACGGACTCTTACCAGTAACATGGTATCTGCCAGTACAAAAAGCACCAGTTCCTGTCAACGGCCCTGTTAAAATGTATAGCTTGTTTGCTGGGCCTAGAGGATCTACACCCTTTGGTATTTCTTTTAGCGCTAGGTAAGCGCCTAGGCCACGACCACCCAAGAAACGTCGTAGCGTCTTTTCATCGATCTTCTCTTCTCTAGCTTTTTGTGTCCAGAGATTTATACGCAGTATTTTGAACTCCATGTTCTCGATATATAACATATTGAGCGGTTCTATAATATTTTAGCGTATATGCGAATCTTTGAACGTATTAACATGCGAATAACAGCATTTTCGTATCTAGCATTTCTGTTCGAGATGCAGGAGTAGACTGTTAAGAGCATCGATAATGTCTTTGGTTTTAACGCCGTAGATGTCTATGGAGCTTCCCAGCACTGCTTCAAGACTAGTTATCATGGTTTCACGCTGGTGTATTGGTACTCCCTCTAAACTTGCAAAAACATTGTATATGCTGAAAGGTGGTGCTGCATAGAAAACTCCATCAACTTCTAAGCGTTCAATGTAACAGTCGTAGTGCCAAACACCAATCCTCATACTGAAACCGTTCTCTCCTCTAACAGTTGTTTTGAGTGGAGCATTCTCTGCACCTTCATACCATCTCCACCTTGGATCGCTGAAATTGGCAACAAGTCTGCGATCGATATCGTATTCGCTTACCTCTAGTCGACGTATTCTGGTATCGAAGACATGTTGCAAACTAATACTAAGCGTGTTTAGGGGTATGTTGGGGCCTAGTATCTCGGCATAGGCGGTTTCTTCGTTGATACTAACGCCTAGAACGCATTTGCCACATCGAGACCCCATGTTTTTGCACTGGCATAACCTGTTTGCGAGAGCATAGAGTTTCTCTACAGCTGCTACAAGCTTTTCAGCCCTAAAAGATGCTCCCACATACACTATGGTTTTGTCCACGACTATGTCTGCTCCACCGGTAAGTCTTCTCGAAACATTTTCGCTCTTCCTTGTAGGCTGGTAAAGCCCTACAACGCGGTTAACGTTTGGATTCACTGGTACACAGTACAGTGCTCTAACCTCTCCATCCCGTATTGAGAGACTGTTAGAAGCTAAACCTAGGGCAAAACACTCTTCGAAAACACGCACTTTCGCGGTAAAGAGTTCAGCCATACAGGAACACCTCCCGTTAAATGCATGGGGCTTCGCTGCAGTAGTGAGGTGGCCAAAGCCTATACTCTACAGCAACTTCAACATCTCTATCAACAGCTAAAGCTAGATTCGATAATGCCCTCTCTACCCTTTCTGGAATATCTTCTGGAGCATCTCTACCACCGTAAGCCCAAACTCTAACCAGCAATCTTCCACCATGCTCGTGTACTCGAAGTCCTTCGATATGCCTGCCAGCATGGCAGCATAGTTGGGAGCATATGTTGTCCAGTACATCCTCTTTAAACTGTACTCCTACACCTGCAAACTCCAGTTCGAATAGTGCGCGACACTCAGTTCTACAACCTTTATCACATTCGCGTACAAGATCGAATCTTCTAAGTGCGTAGACTATACGTCCTCCTTCAGATTGTGCTAGTGTGATTGGCGAGAATCCTGCTTGAGAAGCTTTGATCCTAGCAAGTGGGTAAGGTAAACCTCCACGGATTAAGGCAGCTATAACAGCTGGGTAGATGCGTGCAGAATCAAGTCCAACAACGCAAAAACTTTCACCTGTTTTTGCGCTGAAAAACAGTTTTGCAATACTACATGGGCTTGGTGCTAGTAGAGGATGGGCTGGTAGGTATAGTGTGAGGTTTGATGGTGTAAAACCTGCTTTTGAAGCTTCATAGTATGTTCCAATAAACACGATACTTTTACAACTGATAATGTCTGCAATGTGTTCTACAACGCAAAATCGATACCCCATTATATCGCGGCAAAATGTGGGCAAGAGCTTTGCTACACCTCTTTGACCAGCTCTTCAACTATTTTTACCAACTCTTTTGGTTCAGCACCTATAACTTTGATGGGAGGTTTACATGTGCAAGCTTGCAAAGTTGCTGCAAGTGCTTGGCATGCTGGTGTGTTTGAGTAGCACCATATGAGTAAGGCTGTAGACCAAGGACCACTTGTGGCGGAAAGTTTGTCTCTCTCTGCAACCACTCGTCTATCTAGCCCATCCACAACCCTATCAGTTACAACGTCTATGCCGAGAAGTTTCGAGTTAGACATCAACACTAGGTCGAAACAGACTAGATCTCCGGTCTCTGGCACGTAGAGGAGAGGTTGAACTAGAAGCCTTTCACCAACTCCTGCCTTTTCTACAAGGCTATGTAGCATGTTTTGGAATGATGTAAACTTGTTCCTAGCTTGTACAACGATGTTGGGGAGCTTCTTAGTTTGAAACTCTTTTTCCGGACTATATGTTTCGCCAACGTTTGATGCAAGTACTGCTCGTGTGAGTCCAAACCTAGACGATATAAACTCTTCAATAGCTCGTAGAGGTTTACTTCCAAAACGCTTCACTATACCGGCTATCCTACGCCTAACCTTAGCATCAACCAGCTCTTCAATCTTAGAAGGTGGTATTTTAGAACGTATTATCCTTAAACATTTACAATCAACGTCGTCAATGTAGTCGACAAGAGTGGTCGTCATCTCGGTTTCCACGTCAAAAAGCCTCTCTTCCACTTCAAGTAAGCCTCTATGGGCAAGCCTCTCTACAACGTCTAGTAGGTCTATGGGGTGGGGTCCAGAGAGCCAAAGGTGGAATGTAAAGTTTAGTTTCACCTCCTCACCAACTCTATCACGTTCCACATCGTAGTATGATGCCAAGAATAACAGTCTTGCAAGTTTTCTAAGTCCTTCAATTCGGCCAGCAAGCGAGACTAGATAGAGTACTGCTAGCTCTTTTAAACCTAGATCGTGGAGTTTGTGTTTACCCCACCACAAGAGGCCCGTGGCAACCCCTAGTAGGGTTAAACCTCATCCTACAACTTAACCTTATAGTTGCTACACGTAATACTAGCATAGTACAGGTTGGAAGAAAATGCTACTGTGAATGAGGAGACAAGGTACTACCATGCGTTGAAGAGTTAGTGGGGGAACGTGCCGCCTATCTGTGGAGAGCAGATCGTCCGTCTACCATCGTTAACAGGCACTGATGCTAGAGAGCTTGACGAGTACTTACCCCCTCTACCAACTCGCGAGCAGGCTGTTAGACAGGTTGAGGAGGCTCTTGGAGAGATAGTTGTGAGTAGAGATCCGGTAGTCCTCCTACTGGTGGCTGAGTGGGGTGAAGGTAAAACAAGTATTTTCCATGCGGTGATCGAGCCTTGGCTGCGCGAGAAAGGGTGGTTTGCAGCACAGATAGCAACCTCGATGCTGCTTGAACACCTTTCCTATGTAGAGCGTAGGTTTTCGGATAGAAGTCCTGCTCATAGGCTCGTGGCAGCAATACTTTCAGCAATCAATGAAAAATATGGTGTTGGAGTTAAACTCAACACACAGTCTACAGCGAGAAAGTACGTGGTTGAGAGCCTAGCATCGATATATTCTCGCTACAAAGGCTTAGTTGTCTTCATAGACGAGTTTGAAGACATTGTGATGGTTGGCAAGAACGATAGAGTTGCAGAAATAATTGCTGGCATTCTAGGCCTGCTAAACGGTGATGTTCGTGAAGTATCGGCTCTCTGTCTACAAGACAGTGGTACAGTATGCTATGCTGGTAAATTCCACGTTGTACTAGCTCTTACACCGCCAGCCTATAGCAAGCTAATGGCTTTCCGAGATTTTTCCACAATAGCCGCTAGGTTGAAGCGGAGAGTTAGAAGTGTTAGAGTACGACAACTAACACGCAGAGAATCAATATTATTTGTACATGCGGTGGCAAAGTATAGTCTCGGCGAAGACGGTATTCGCGGACTATTGGCAGACCCACGCTACATCAACGCCCTCGTATCAAGTGGTATGGGCAACATGGGCGCCATAGTCTCAGCGTACAGGTACTTAGCCGGATATGCTGTGAAGCTGGGAGAGACTATCTGTAAGGGTAAGCCCAAGCTCCTAGAACCAGACGAAATAGTATCAGCGCTATCTACGCTTAAACTCAGCATTGGCGGAGCCGAAATACCAGCAATAAACTACGAGCTTTACAGCCGTCTGGTGGAAGCCTCTAAGGCAAGAGCAAAGCTAGCTGGTATAGACCCGCATTTAGCCGAAAAGCTGGTACAAGAACTAGTAGTTGCAGGCTATGCTGTTGACGAGGAAGTTGCGGCGAAACTGGGCGTGGAAAGACGCTACGTTGAAGCTCTAGTTGAAGAACTTAACGTGATGGCGGAGCAAGGCTGGGTTAGAAGCGAGCTGGGTGCACGCAAGCTGGTCTACCGAGTATATGTGACCAAAGACATCGACAAAGCATTGTACATAGCACGTCAACTTGCTCCTGAGGTTTCAAAACTACTTCCACATTTGACACGCAATAGCGAGCTTGACGAACACCCACTCATACAGATTGTCGACAGCCTAGTATTCGTTGATTCAACAGGCACACCAATACTAGCAGTACCTAGACGATCTGATCTTGTGGACCTGATAAGAGATGTAAGCCCCGTAGAACTTTCAGAAGCTGAAGCTGAGCGTCTAGCAACAATAGTGGGAGACAAGCTATTTGGAGCTCTAAAGTGTGAAGGTGAAGCTCTCCTACTATCCCCGAGAGTCTTAAGAGCAGTCTACGTTAGCCCAGAACTCCAATACCTCGACTTTATAAGAGATCGAATGGAGAGATTCAACATCAACAGACGTACATATACCCATGCTAGACCAGCACACCTAGTAATAGCTCTAACATCGCTCATAGCGTATGGAGCACGTGTAGAAGAGTTCGTTGTACAGGGAGAGAACACTGTAAGGCTAAAGCTAGTGTTAGACTTGCCCTCAAAGCCTCAGATCCGCGTACTACTAACAGCTTCAACAGGCAGTATAACTCTAGGCGAGGTAGAGCGCATAGAGTCGCAGATAGCCACAGCAGTACTCAGTAAGTGGCACCCTCACGCAGTAATGGTCGCCTATTACGGTACAATAGAGGCAGACGCTAGGAGGAAACTTGAAGAGATAGAGAAGAAGTATCTCACGAAAGTGGTTACAATAGCGATACCCACCATGGTGGCAAGAACGCAGCTTCTAGCACTTGGGCTAAAAATACTTGAAACCTCTAAAACAATGGAGGAAGCAGTGTACAATGCTATAGAACTGGTACGTGGTCAAGAGCTTGCAGAAAAGCTTGGCTTTGACCACTATAGGCTAACTAGCACACTATCAGAACTACAAGAGCAAATGGCACCAATACAGAGACTTGTATCGGCACTTGAAGAAGGTATTGAAGGTGTACCATTGATACTCAGAGACCCCAAGCTAGCATTCGACGTTGAAAAACCAACAGAGTTGTCGGGAGCCCTTAGATACTATCTAGTAGTACCAGCACCCAAGGCAACTCCCAAGCAAGCTTTAGCAGCAGCACACGAGTATGTGATGAGATACCACATATTCCGTCACGCGGGAGAGGGTAGAGGTATACTTAGCCCAGACATAGATCGAAGAGAAGTTGTGACGTTGGAGCGCTACACAAACCTACTAGCGGTAAACAAGATGATTGAAAGGACAAATGGCGAGTATAGAATTGACGTGTTGAGCCCACAAGAGAAGCTCTTGCTGAAAATACTAGAGTACTTGGGTGCGAAACACGAACCTGTACCACTATCACAGGTTTGGGATCTAGCTGTAAACGTAGCACAAAATCCAGGTACGAAGAAGATGGTAGTACAAGCTCTAGCATATAGAGGCCTCATAGACACAACATCCACCAAGAGAATCGATGACAAGACAAAAGTGAGGCTTATCTCTAAAGAGGAGATAGTGGAGCTTCTCGAGAAACTTAGAAGAGAACTTGCAGATCTTGAAGCAGATATAGACACTATCAATTGGGGCTACATTGTAGCAGCAAAAGCTAGAGACTATAGAGTTGGCACATCAAAAGGTTTTGTAGAGAAGATGAGGAGTCTACTCAGTGTTGCAGAAGAAGCTTATCGTGCAGGTAATTTGCTAATGGCTGCTAGACTTGTAAGAATCGTGAGAGATGCTCTACACTACTACCGCGAAGACATTATCGAAAACCATGTAAAACCTGTGGTGAAGATAGTACGTGAGACCAAGAAGAAGTTATACAGTGCTCTAGAGCAGCTTAGAGAATTGCGTGAAGAGCTAGAGACAGTCATAAACGAGTATGTAGTTGCTGGTAAAGTTGAGGTTGCACTTCCAATACTAGAAGCCATTCAACAGCTTCTCAACCGAATAAGTGAAGTGGAATCTCTTGAATTTGACGAGAAAGAACTTGAGGATAGAGTGGCTCAAATGTGGCGTGAAGCCTCCAAAAAAGCTCCTAGAGAGCCTGGTCGAGAACTACCATTCTACATAGGTGGACTAGGTCCGAGACTACACTTCAACTACAAACTTTGGCTCATAGTCGATCATGCTAAGAAACTTGGATTCGACGTTAAACTTGAGAATGAACAGCTAATTGTTGTAGACATTGAAAAAGTTGTCGAAAAAGTTGTAAAGGTTATAGACACAGTGCGTTCAAAAGTTGAAGAATTTACAACACTACTTGCAAAAGTGGAGAAATTGGCTAAAACACTTGCAGAAAGGTATGGGCTGACAGTAGGTGTTGTGAGTAGAGGGTTTGCAAGGATAAAAGCTAGTGGGAAGATGAGTCTAGATGATGTGGTGCAGCTTGTAGAGAGGTGGAGGAGTGAAGTTGAGAATAGTGAGCGGATGTTGTGGAGATTGGAGGATAAGCTAGACAATCTATTGAAACGTCTTGAAACAATATATGTTGTTGAAAAAGAGGTTAAAGCATTGTTAAAACAAGCACACGACCTTCTAAGCGAAGTCGAGATACTTGGACTCATAAGTGATGCTGAGGCATTGAAAGCAGCTATAGACTTTGCCATGGACTCGCTAAGAGAGTCCGAGAATCTGTTGAAGAGGGTAGGCGAGCTCATAAATAGTGGTGATTATGAAGGAATTGAAAAGGGTCTAGATATTGTTGAGAGTAGCCTAGTTATGTTGAGAGACTCGAAATCCAAGCTTGAGAATACAGTAAGGTCTTGTATTGTTGCAGTGCAGCGAGAGGTAGAGAGACTTCGTGTAGAATACAATGCTCTTGCAAGTATTCTGGGAGAGAAGGTTGATGCAACGCCTTTAAGCCTACACGAGCTGGTTAGAGGTGTAGAGAAGTTTAGGAGAAAAGTTGTTGAAACTGGTATACTTGGTGAAACAGAGCTTAAAGTCTATCTAACACTTATAGAGTTGAAGAGAGTTCGTGGAGAAATGTTGTTGAGTGAAGCAGCTAAAAATGTTGCAGAAAAACTAGGCGTTGGTGTTCGAGAAGCAAAACGTTGCCTGTTAAAGCTTATAGAGAAAGGCATTGTAGAACCGAAGATTTGAGGAAGGAGTTGATGGGTACTAGCAATCTACTATCAAGACTTAAAGACGTTGTGTTAGAGGAGGCTTCCCGTCTTCAAAAGCTATTGGATAGAGCTAAGGCTCTTATAAGAGAGCTTGAAAAAGAAAATCTTCTCCACATCCTCCCTATACGTGTGCAAAAAGGGTTGAGTGTCTATGGCGTAGATGGCTTCTTTGCAAAACTTTTTAGCATTTTTGGCAGGTCTGTATACGTGTATCGTGTGGTTAGCGTTGACGGGCTAAGTTGTAGAGTGGTGGAGATTGGCGAGGATGTTGTTGTAGTGGAGGATCTTGCAAGTGAAGATACAAGAGAGTATGTGGAGTATAAAATGATGGCTGTTGAAGCAGAATATGCATCTAAGATGGCATCAAAAGCTATTACATTGCTTGACGGACCAATAGTTGATCCTCCCAAACAGCCAACAAGCCAGCTAACGCTTAAGGAATACGCGTTCTATCATGAGTGGAGAGCCGAGATTCTAGGAAAGAGTGCTAGTAGGTTGATAGGCTATGTCAAGAGGCCTAGAAGCTGCCATCTCTCTTCGAAGTTTGTGCCAGAGGGGTATGTGGACGAAGAAATAGCAACAATAATTCTTTCAATGGCTATAAACGATAACAGCAATAGTGTTGGAGTTCTAGGCCCTATAGAGCTTGACGGTCCAATCTACGATATCTACAAGGAGAAAATGGGGAGATTAAGCATATCATTCATTATGCTGCCTTGGTGGCGAAGAGCTCGTGGCGTAGAACATGCCACCTCACTCTCTAAAACTGTGGAAATTTTGTGCTCAACAACACCTCGTGGACTTGAACACCCACTTCCAGTTCTCTGCGCCCATAAGCTCGCCAATATCGGTGTTGAAGCATTAGACACACTTTCCAGATATGCTGTTACACGACTTATAGACCATTTCAAAGGTAAACACTTTAAATTTGTACAGCTAATATTAGAGTAGATTGGTGATGTGGTAATACTAGTACCTAGACCCGATGTAGGTGGCATACTCATATTTCTGTTTGTATTTGCATTGGTTTACAATATGTCAGCATCACCAGCATTAAGTCTAGCTCTTGCCACAATCTCTTCCATAATTGCGGTTCCACTAATCTTGGCAATTCGCTCACTAATCCTTTTCAAAGGCGAAGTTGGTGTAAAAGATGCTGAAAAGGTGTACAAGTGGCTTGAAACAGTTGTGCACGAGGTTAAATCAAAGGAAGCCATAGTATTGGTTTACCCTGTTAGAAGTACTGCAGGTCTTCAACTTGTCCAGTTAGGCCATGTTCTTAGCTCTTCAAAACCACCAATATATCTTCTCCACTATGCGGCATGGTATGGTGAACCTTGTGCAGCTAAGTCGAAGAGTGTTATATACGTGATATTTCCAACAAGTGTTTTGCTGAGATTTGCTGAGAAGATAAAAAGGGAGCTGAAGGGTTTTGTCATGTATGCTGATACACTGTCAGATGTAAAGATTGTGTATAAGCTTGTTAGAAATCTTGTTGAAACGGCATTGAACGTTAAACGTCCAATAGCAGCTTACATGTCCTCTAAAATATTCGTAAAGCTCATGCTTAAAGGGTCTATAAGAGTTGATGATAGTATTATTGAGAAGGTTAAGCTTCCCTTTGAACCTCCATGGATAAGTGTTAAAGTTAGAAAGCAGCTTGCTCAGGAGACGGCTATCGAGCCATGATCCAATCAACGATTTCTTTTACGCCAAACCTTAGAGGGTCGGTTGATGGTACTCCAAGTCTGCGCCTCCAGTATTGAAGCTCTCTCCTTGCATCCTCCTCGTCTAGGAAGTGTGTGTCGATGGCTATACCTGCTAGACGCCAGTCTGGGTAGGGGTTTAACAAGTCAATAGCTTTAAGCTCTAGGCTTGGATCGTGAAGAGGCATCTTCTCTTCAAATGCTGCTCTCAACCACCTCTGTGCTGTGTGGGCAAGTACTACATGTGTTGGAGAAACACCTCTAAGAATGCCTAGACTAACATGGCCATACGCTGGATGTAGTATACTTGCCTGACCTTCAACTACTATGACCTCACAGCCTTTCTCCGCTGCTTTAACAACATAGTATTCGACAACACCAGCAACAAAATCGCTTGGAACAGCGTCGACAACCATGCCTTCAGCTCCTAACAGCAGCATTGTCTGACCTGTACCAATCATGCATGCTCGTATGCTCCTCCTCTTAAGCTCGAGATACAGTTCCATTGTTGTAATGTTTTTCCCAACCTCACAATCAGTTCCAGCAACTAGGACACGTTTTGCATCAACATTAAGCACGCTTCCATCCCAAATCCTAAACTTGCTCTTATCAGGCTTTCTAACATCGTATATCCTAGCACCACCTTTTCTAGCAGCTTTGACGGCTTCAGGGTCCTCGGACAAGAAATGGTGTAAGCCGTTGTACACATCGAGGCCAAGCTCTAGAGCTCTAATAATATCCTGTTTCCAGCCTGGCGGAATATAGCCACCAACAGTAGCAGCACCAATAATTAGAGCTTTTGGTTTGTAGGATAGTGCTTCGTCTAGGGAAGAGACAACCGGTATTCCACGTTTTCCTACACCAACAACTTCGCCAGCATCACGACCGGCAGAGGAAGGATCTACAACTGCGACAATCTCGAATCTCTCACCACCACGGTATATGACTAGATCGTTTGCCGTCTTTCCCAAACCTTTACCTAGAGCGTTAGGAGCATATACAACTGCTTTTATGCGGCTCAAGTTTGCCGTCCGCACATACAACAAAAACAATACAATTTAAATACTATTCTGCTTGCTGGAAGGTAGGGGTAGAGGTCGAGAAGAAATGGTCAATGACAAGATTATAGGAATACTATTGTTGATTGTATCAATAATAGTGATAATTATTTATGGATGGCTTGTCTTCTTCCCCCCGCAAATCAGCATTATGGGTACAACCATAGATATATTCGTGTTGAAGCTTACAGGTTTTATAGCCATACTAGCACTCTTTGGAATTTTAGCTTGGATAGGCTATACTCTAGCAACAACGCCACCACCTAAGCCTATCGAAGAAATAGAAAAGGAGATTGAGCAAGAGTTGAAAAAACTTGAAGCAGAGCTTAAAGAGCAGCAGAAAGAGGGTGTGAAAGACCAGAAGAAAGAGCAGCAAAGCCAAAGTTGAGGGTTGGTAGGTTGTAGAGTTGAGCATCGAGTGTTTTGCACGTTTTGGTTTCAGCCTAGGTGTTGTTCCTCATCCTCGAATATCGGTCTCGGCTGTATTCAACATCTCCAAGACATTCTAGCTTAGGTCTACAGTATAAAAGGCTTAAACAAAATCTATTTTGTTCTCTATGAGGTTACATGTCTAGAATCTGGTGTGCATCGTGGTAAGTCGTACAAAACTGGTGTTGGAGCCAATTGTTGTTGCAAGTTTGATAATTGTTGTTGGGTTAATGCCACCAATGTTAAACTTTGTTAAAGCCTATGTAGAGTTGCAAGCTGTTACATCTCGCGAACCTATATACAGTCCTAGCGTTATAAAGCAGTATGCCAACACGATGATATCTTTTGGCATATTCATGTTGACTGCAAAGTTGGTTTATGTAGCAACACAGCCAAGCTTTCTACTCTACACCTACATTGCAAAGCTTTTTGGCGAGGCACAACCAACGCTAATAGACATGTTATCGGTATTCCTTATCGCTCTTGGAGCTTTCATCTTAGCACTATAAATGGCTACTCCGATCTCTAGAGACAAACAACTTTTTCCTTACAAATAGCCTATATGCTTAGATTGGGCTGTGAGGAAGCCCGCATCGAGAAGGTGAATTGTGATCGTCTTCTCTGCGGCCGAGCCCGTGTTGGAAAAGTGTGAGACGTGCAATTCGTAACCCGGTTCATCCCACCGCGCTCGGCGGTGTCGCCGGGACCCCTGACCCCCGCACCATCATATTCTGCGTTTTCATGCTATAAATTTAGGTTTTCGGTTTTTAGAGGCTAGTAGCTGTCTTTCGACAAGCTTGCAATGAAGAATCCTTGTGTCGAATGTTTATGTGGAAAGAACCTCCTTACAAGTTGGGAGATGGGGTAGTCTGGATAGCCCGGTGATCCTGGTATTGGTGGTTCTCTAAGCAGATGTTTGAGGTCTTTAAAGTGTTCTTCGCCTTCTGAAGGTAGTAGACTGCAAGTGGCATAGACTATAACGTCTGTGTCAACTAGTAGAGCTGCTTTTAACAGTTCATGTTGAAGTTGTGGGAATTTTGCAACCCACGATTCATCTTCAAGGTGTATTTTGACTGCAGGATCTTTTCCGATTGTACCACTGCTAGTACAGGGAGCATCTAATAGTGTTTTGTCAAAGGTGGTTCTTGGCCTCCACTCTCTCGAATCAGCAACAACGATATCTACTCGGGACATGTCGACGCCATATAGCTTGAGTAAGCGTGCCATTCGACGTGTACGCTCCCAAGATACATCGACTAAAACGAGTCTTGCTTTATTCTCGGTTAGTTGCATAACAAGACTAGCTTTGATTCCAGGTGCTGCTGCAAGATCTAATATCCTATCATTTTCTGAAGGGTGTAGTGCTTCTACAACCATTGCCGATGCCTTGTCTTGGAAGACTATTTCGCCACGCCACATCTCTTCAAGATGGTGTAGAGGTTCGCTATAGTCCACAACTTCCAACATGTATTCTAGGTCCTTGTCTCTTCGCACCACAACACCTTTCTCATAGAGTTTCTCGACTATTGTATCAACATCGGTTTTCAAAGTATTTACTCTAATCCACCATTTCTCCTCGTTGAGCTTTTCAAGAAGTTCTCGTGTCTCGTTAAAGCCTAGTTTACGTACGAGCACCTCTACAAACCATCTAGGATATGAGAGTTCAACAGCTAAGCGCTCAACTGGATCTTCTATACCCTCTACAAGCTCTCCAACACTCTCAATTCTACGAGGCAAACTCTTCAACAACTTTTTACGATATCTATGTACAGAATCCCAAAGCGGGCCAAAGAGCTCCTCATCGGCTCTAAGAAGCAGCCATAGACGGACAAGCCTTCTAGCACTATCCCCTCTTCTCCCATAGATGTAGCTTTCAGCATAGCGAAGCAAATAGTAGTCAGATACAACGCTTCTCGAAACCTTGTAGAGCATTTTAAGAGGCACATATTTTGTAGCAGCAGCTTTGGGAGAATGCAGTGCTGCTTGAAAAGCTTTATCAAATCCTAAATGCCGTCTCAAGATCTCGTAGAGTACCTGTGCGCTAAAGTCCAACAATGCTTCCACACGTTTATCGGTCAAACGCTCCCCATGCAGATGTTGTTTTACCTTACGTGGCGAATAAGCCTTTGAGTATTACATCACTTTAAAGAGGAGAAATGTGGTAGGAGATGCTGGAGGGCTGTGAGGACACGGTGGGCTTACCCGACAGGAGATGGGGTATGTGGCCGTAACCGAGCCCACAAGGTGTTCAAAAGTTGGACCGTGTGCTTTTCTTCATGTTGATGCTACTCGTGTTCTCATTCTCTACACTAGTTACCACGATAATTTATGCTAGTTTGGTTAGAGGATGTACAGTTAAAGTGGAGGTAAGTAAAGTTGATAGCGTTGTTGTTTCAGGGCGACTGGTTCTCGTATACCATGGACCGTTAAAAACTGTTGATGTGGGGGTTGCTGAAGTCTTCATGATCCCTGGCAGCTTCATGGTAATAGATCTTGCAGCTCAACCTCTAAACAACATCGTCATAGACTATGATTGTAGAAATAACATGTTGACGTTGAGGAACTTGTTGGTAGAAGGTTTGGCTGTAGCGGGAGTAAACATCTATAGCAGTATTATGAGGTTGAGGAATTTAACATTGACAAATGTTACGCTAGACGCCACAAATTTTATGCTACATGTGCCAGCTCAAGCTCTTAAACACGCATTGATAGAGTTTGGAGATAGAAGGGTAGGCGTTGTTGGAGTTTCTATTGATCTGCGTATGCTTGGATGCGATGAGGAAGGCAGACTTCTAATAGATGGTGTAAAGCATAGCATTCGAGCTAATGCATTGTACGTTAGAGTAGACGGTACGGTGGTGGTAGATATGGGCGAATTGAAATCTAAAGCTAATACTGTGATATTGTTGTCGGGTGCATCAACAATTGTTAGTAGTCTAGTTGCTGCAGCATATATATTGTTGAGAGGCTACGAATTTAGGTAGTCGAGTAGTGAGCGTTGAGCAGCGTTTTTCTTGCCAGCCTTCTTCTCAACATACCAGTTGGGTGCTATTCGGCGAAGAATTCCCCAGGTCCGTCTTATGAAGGATGGTGGGTTGAAGGGTGAAGCAGCAT
>DQUB01000181.1 GCA_015662475.1 Pyrodictium sp. | reverse complement strand
GTCTACCAACAATCTGGTCTGTAGCATCAACATACAAGACTCTTTCTGGTGGAGGAGGCGCTTTTACGCGAATGACCATGGCGGACCACCTATGCTAACAGCTTAGATGATTATCTTGACTCTACTACCTCGCGGGTTTTCTTCTAGAAGCTGGAGAATATGCATAACTCTTCCGCCAGCAGCACGTATCTTCTCAACAGCTGATTTGCTAAATGCTATTGCTGCAACAGTGACTGGATGGTCTATATTACCTGCACCCAGCACCTTGCCTGGAACTACAACAGTTTCGTTGGGCTGAGTATACCTGTTAATCTTGCTAACATTAACCTCTATTCTAAGCCTTCTAGGCCTCTCGAGAAGCTCTGCAACGTATCTCCAAATAGGCGCATTATGCTGTCTAGCATACTTTCTAAGCATTCTTATCGTACGTCTAATAATGATGTTTGTAGGCCCTGTCCTCTTGGTCGTCTGCATTCAGCCTCTCCCTCCCTCCTGCAACCCCTGCTTGCGTAGTTCAAAAAGCTCTTCTAGAAGCTTTTGAGTCTTCCTCTTAATAGCCTCAATTGCCTTGAACAACACGACTTTGGCTGGTAGAGCACCTGTAGTCTCTATCTTCAACAGGTAATCGCCTTCTCTATACTCGAGCTTGGCACAATCACCACACCTTTTCACAGTACACCAATAGATTGCAGAAGTATTGATATCTTCTAAAATCTCAATAGAACCACGAACTTGGTCTCTCATCTTCTTGGCAAGCTCCGGCAAGAAAGACTCAATACACTTTAAACACTCTTCACACTCTTTACCCTCAAGATCAAAGTGTAGTACTGGCAAATATTTGTGAGCAGCAATCGACACCGGCATCCACTTAGCATGTTCACGCCCATACCCTAGCCTCGCATATGCCTGCAGTCTAAGACTCTGATTAGGAGCCATTATTACGATGGGGATGTTGTCGTAGAGCGGTTTCACACTCGGATCACTACTCTCCATATCGCCGCTGTAGACAACGCGATACTCGTTAGGTCCCGTTTCAACCTCAAGTTTGAAAACAACGTAGCATTTTGGATCGCCTAGTGGTGCATTACGACACTTCTCCGGAGGATCATACTTTTCTAAAGCTTCTTCAGAAGTCAACGGTATAAGGCCAAGGCGATGTGCTATTATCTCGTCGTACAACACAGTATTGTTCTCGAAAAACTCTACAATGTCAATAGCCATTACAGGAACATCTGTAAAACATGCTCTCCTTACAGCGTTGAGGAGGGGGAGAGGCACACCCTTCAAACGTAATCGTAGAAAATTGGGTTTATGCTCGAGAACTTTAACCTCCAAAACACAACACCATACAGACAACAGGCTTAGAGTCTACGACCACGTCTACCTCCAGGTCTACGAGTTGTATCGTGAGGTATTGGTGTAACATCCTCTATACGTCCTATGATGAATCCTGCACGCGCCAATGCACGAATGGCTGCTTGTGCACCTGGCCCTGGAGTCTTTGGCCCATGCCCACCAGGCGCTCTAACCTTAATATGTAGGGCTACAATGCCCTTATCCATAGCCTGTTGAGCAGCTCTAGCTGCAGCCAACATAGCAGCATATGGCGATGGTTTTTCGCGATCAGCTTTCACAACCATACCACCACTAACACGAGCTACTGTTTCAGCACCAGTCAAATCTGTGATGTGGACTATCGTGTTGTTATAGCTAGAGTATATGTGTGCAACCCCCCACTTGATCTCCCTAGCACTAAGCATCCAATACCACCCCTCAGAGGTCTAGGTCCGAGTTTCACCCCTATATGCGCTCAACCAGATTTCTGAGCTTGCGTCTGAGCTTGTGCCTGTGCTTGTTCAAGTCTTCTCTTGAAGAATGGACTTGTAGGTGCATAGTCTACCAGGTCTTCTTCATGCCTTTTGACAAGGTATCCTGGCGATCTAACTCTTCTCCCAGCAATCGCTATATGGCCATGAACTATCAATTGTCTAGCTTGATGTATTGTCTTAGCAAGACCCTTCTTGTAGACTATCGTTTGTAGTCTACGTTCTAGAAAGTGTTCTGTGCTAAGGCTCAACACGTCGTCAAGCGTAGCATTTTCTGGGAGAACGCCAAGCTCGTAAAGCTTGGATAGAAGAGCTTTCTCTTCCTTAGCACGAACCTCAGGTGGAAGAGCTAGTAGCTGACGAGCACGGTGGCGGTAGTACCTTGCTAGAGTCTCAGCTTTCCAAAGCTCCCTCTTGTTTCTAAGACCATACTTACCCATAAGCTCTATCTCGCGCAACAACCTCTCTTTAATCCAGGGATGTTTAGGCCCCTCCCACTTCTTACGAGGCTTCTTAGGATCGCCCATCAGCTCTTCACCTCCTCCTCTTCACACCAACAGTCATACCTGTACGACCTGTCCTACTAGTCTTCTGGCCACGCACCTTTAGACCGAGAGCGTGACGGATACCTCTCCAGCTCTTAATCCTCTTCTCTCTTTCGATATCGCGTCTAACGTAGTAGATTAGCTGGGCTCCAACAAGATGCATATCCTGTCCTGTTTCATAGTCTCTACGCCTATTCAACATCCAGCTAGGAATGCCAATTGCTTTTGGATTCTTTATAGCCTGCTCTATCTTTGCAATCTCCTGATCGGTTAGAAAGCCGATACGTTTGTTGGGGTCTATGCCTAGTAAACGACAGATTGCATAAGCCATGTTAATACCGATACCCTTTATGAGAGATAGGCCATAGGGTACCTTTAGATCGCCTGGTATGTCTGTCTCAGCAATCCTCACAATATACTTATACTGTTGCTCGGACAGACCCTACCACCCACGCAAAACAGCCAAGCAACAGTCAACCCCTATAAACCCAACCCTTTAAAGGCCAATGGTGCTCAGGAGAGACTTTCTCTGGAAAGCTAAGATGTTGTCAGACGCCACGGTTGTCTTCATCCCCTCGAAGGTCTGGGGGGCAAGTCGTCGTCATCCAATAATAGTCTAGGCAAAGACGGTAATATAGGTGGTTGGTTAGAGCATAGTGGTAGAAATCGAGAATAGAGTTGAAGGTGTGTGGGGAGAGCTGTTGATCCTGTATCGCTAAGCATACGGTTATTTGCAAAGCAATTTTTAATCTCTAATCGTTAAAGTTTTGGAAAGGTTATCTGGGAATGGCAAAAGCGGAATTTCACGTTATTGGTGCAGGTCCAGCTGGTGCAGCTTTCACATACTTTGCAGGTTTGAAAGGGTACAAGGTTAACGTGTACGAGATGTTGCCTGCTCCAGGGCTTAAACCTTGTGGTTGGGCTGTTCCAAGAAAAGTAGATGAGATTTTAAAGATTCCTAGCGAGTTGATACTCACTGAGATTAGAGGTTTCCGCATCTACCTAGATGGGAGGCTTGTTGGTGAGAGAAGGGAGAGTGGTGTTTGGGGCTATATCGTCAATAAACCTCTTCTAATACGGTATCTTCTAGAGCAGGCTGAGCGTGTTGAGTATCGTGTTAGAGCGCATGTTGGTAGGCAAGGTCTCATCATAGGTGGTATGCTGAAGGCTGAGAGTAGTAGTGTGGTTGTTGCTGCTGGAAACCTTTGGAGTGATGCTCCTCGCGATCGTATTTACGCTGTACAAGTCTTGCTAGAGTTTGACAAGAGGCTTGAAGATCCTGATGTGGTTGAAATATGGTTTGATAGTGGGATGGTAGGCTACTACTGGTTCTTCCCCGAGGGTGAGAAGAGAGCACGTGTTGGTGTTGGAGGATATGAAGAGCCTCAATCACTGCTTGAACGTCTTGAGAGATTTTTGAGAGAGCATCCAAAGGCAAAACTTGGAACTCGCGTTGAGCCTATACGTGGGAGCTACATAGTGGTTTCTGGCCCGCAACAACATCTCATGGATGGGATTCCACCAGTGATAGGGGAAGCTGCTGGACTTGTTTACCCGATAAGTGGTGAGGGTATAAGGCCGGCATTGGAAAGTGGTAAAAAGCTTTTGGAGGCTCTAGAAAGTGGTAAGCCTCTTTCAAAACTAATGGAGAAAACGGTTTCTATGATGATGAGGCAGAAAAAATTGTTAGATATTGTAAAGCGTGCACCTTCTAGGCTAAGAGCAGCAGTTTTGGAAAAGCTCCCCATAGAGGCAAGTATAGCTCTAGCGCTTGGCGATGTAGACCCTCTAACTGTTGTGAGAAAGGTGTTGAGTAGACTGCCTCTAATAGGCTAGAGGTGTGGGCTCGGTGTGAGAGCTCTCGCACATCCCCTAGAACAGGTCGCCTGGTTTGCTACTCCTCATAGCCCGTGTAGTTCTACAAAACCTCCAGTGAAAAACCTTAAAGTTGTTCTGAGCGTTTTCAACGTTTGAGCATGTCTAGTATCATGCGGACAATATGTTTTGCTGGATCTATCCCTGTTGCCTGATATAATCCTCTCCACAGCGGTGAAGCATTTGCTTCAAAGACGACATATCCGTTATCTGTTTCTGCCATGTCCACCCCACTATATAGTAGGCCTAGTGATTTAGATGCTTTAACTGCAAGTTCTTCTATCTCCGGTGTTATCTTTGCTGGCTCTGTTTTTGCTCCACGAGCCACATTTGTTTTCCATGAGCCTGGTGGTGCTATTCGATACTCTGCAGCTATCGCTTTATCACCCACAACAAACACTCTTATATCCCTATTGTTCTTCTTGGGTATGTATTTCTGCACGTATATTGGTTGACCTAGACTTGCAAGCATTGATACAATCCTATATGCTAGATCTACATCATCTACTTTGAAAGAGCCGAGACCTAGACTCCCCATCAGCGGTTTTATCACAGCTTGCCCCCACTTCTCGATAAATCTTAGAGCTTCAGCAGGATCCTCTGTTAGTATGGTTTCAGGTACCGGTACTCCATGAGCAGCCATAATGCGTAGACTGGTGTACTTGTCGCGAGCGAGTAAGAGTGAACGTACTGGGTTTACTACGAGTACACCAGCATCTTCTAGCTGTAAGAGTAGAGCTATTCTACGGACATATCTTTCAAGGCTTAAGGCACGCCCAAGACTTCTAACAATGACAGCATCAACGTCAATACAGCGACCATATAGCATGAGTGGACATGTATCCTTACCAATACCACTCGATAGTAGACTGGGTTGTAGGTAGAGGGGTTTAGCTCCGGCCTCTCTTATAGCCTCCAACAACCTTTTAGAAGTCCATGTAGGGCGTGGCGATTCATGTAAAACTGCAATTCGCTTCACCGTTACTACCTCCCTACACTCACCCGCTTAGAGCATGTTTAAAGTCTCTCAACGATAACCTGTTGTTTGCAGGTGTGAGCACGAGGTGTGCTAGCTACATTGATGCTAGCACTTCTAACAGTAGCTCTAACAGCTGCTGTAGCAGGCTATATTGGTGAAGAGCTTCTAGTCCCTAGACTTGCTAGAAAATATGGGCTTTACGGCGTAGATGTGAATAAGCCTTGGAAGCCAAGAATACCCGAGACAGGAGGTATAGCCATTCTGTCAGGTCTACTAGCTAGTTCGGCAGTCATAGCCATTTGCTTTTCGTGGAAGGTTGGCCTGGGATTGACTCTTACAAGTCTCTGGCTTTGGGCTGTAGGCTTCTTAGACGATAGGTTTAAGTTGAACCCTCTAGTGAAACCTCTCCTCACCTTCGTAGCTGCAGTACCTGTTCTCCTACTACACCTCTACACGCCACGCCCAACACTACCTTTTGTTGGCACGACTAGACTCACAATAGTCTATCCATACCTTTTAGCGTTGGGTGTTGGTGTGTCAGCCAACATGTTCAACATGATAGACGGATACAATGGGCTAATGGCAGGCTCGGCTCTCATAGTTGTACTTGGCATGATTGTGGCATCGCTAGTGAGAGTGTACTGTGGATCTCCAGTAGACGTTGCAGGTTTTGCAGCTGCAATAGCGATAGCAGTTCTACTAGCTTTACACCTGGCGTACAACTGGTATCCAGCTAGAGTGCTCAATGGAGACTCTGGAAGCCTTCTTGTAGGAGGATACCTAGTGCTTGTAGCAGCCCTATTAAGACTTGAAGCAATCTACATAATAGCAACAATGCCTTTGATCTTGAACGGTTTCTCGATAATCGCCAGTGTTAAAGGGTTTAAAGAGAGGAGAGAAATGCCTAGACCAACAATTGTTGATGAATGTGGTCTTGTTAGAGCTAAAGCAGATCCAAAAGCTCCAATAACACTTGTTCGCCTTTTAACAGCCCGAGAACCTCTTACTGAACTCGAAATAGTTGTTTCTGGACTAATACTCGTAGCCTTTTCAACAACACTTGCTCTCCTAACACTGCTAATTACCCACTAACCAGCTATGACAATATTAAGAGGCTGCAAGAAACTGCTAATCTTAGACCTACCTAGAAACCAAAAACTGTTCTTCTAATTAGGCCCTCGAGTAGCACCCTATTACCCTATTCTCAGCAGCCTTCTATGCTAGCAACACTAGATTTTAACAGGCTATAGTGGGGGTGTATCGTGGGGCAATACTATGTCTGAGAAGATCGTTGCATTTGTATTGCTGGTAACGGAGATAGGTAGGGAGCATGAAGTTGTTGATGGGATAGGCAGTGTCTGCAAAGATGTTGGTGTTGGTTGTGAATCATATGTTGTTTATGGCGAATACGATGTACTTGTGAAGTTGCTGGCTGATAGTTTGAAGAAGATTGATCAGGCTGTGACAAGAATACGGAAGCTTAGCGGTGTTTTGAGAACAGTTACTCTCATAGCATCAACGTAGAATGGGAAGCCTATTTTTAAAGGTTGGAGAAGTAGATGTTTTGGACGGGGTGACCCCGGGCCCCGCGATATAGGCGCCGTGTCGGCGGCGCTGGATGAGCGGGGCTGCGGCCAGGGGCCCGCCCACCTCTTGCTGTTACCTCTTTGTTTCGGAAAGCATTGTTTTCACCATGAATATTGGTAGTTCGGCTAATAGTGTATTGGCTCCTGCAAGTTCTTCTGCAAGTTTTGCTGCTTGTATAGCGATGCGATATGCTTCTCTAATGCCGGCTTCGGGATCTATAGTTCCTAACCATTCTACGAGCATGTTTGCTCCAGGAGATTCTACGCCAGCGAGTAGGTCTACTACATCGTCTGCTATCTGGTAGGCTATTCCAAGAGCTTCTCCATACTCTCCAGCAAGTTTAACCACACTGTCGCCTTCTCGAGCTGCTATTGCTCCTAGTTCAGCTGCGAGTCTAAACAGGGCACCTGTTTTCAACCTTGCAACAGTCAAGTAGTCGGCTTTTGGCGCAAATGCATCGAGAGCTTCGCCTTGCGAGGTCTTAAGCCAAGCTTCAACAGTCCTCTCTAGCGCGTAGCTCCCATATTTTTGCAATATTATTTTCTGGGCGTAGGGGACAAGCAGGTTTGCCGTCATAACAGCTTTGCTAACGCCAAGTGTAACCCATGCTGCAGGTTTTCCGCGGCGAAAAACATCGGCGTCTATTATGTCGTCGAGTGCTAAGCTTGCAGCGTGCACTAGTTCAACGGCAACAGCAGCATCTAGAGCATCTTCTATTCGTCCACCCAGCTCTCTAGCTACCATGATTGTGAGGAAACCTCGAAACCTCTTACCCCCACTAACAGTGTATCTAGCAGCGTTGACTAGAGCAGTCTCGCTAATCCCTGTCAACACTTCATCAAGCTTTTCATCGATTAATCTTCTAATGTCCTTCCACAACCTCACAATCTCTTCCACAAAATCACCCTAATCTAGTCCGTGAAAGTCCAAGACAAGCTGCTAGGTTTTAATCACTGCTTAGCCTCAGCTACTACAACGTATTTTCGCAAACCAAAACATGTGGGAGTCTAGGAGGACTGTTTGGAAACCCATGTGCAGGCTAGTTTCTCCTTAACAGCCTTCTCAATATAGCTTCTAGCCTCTTCATCGCTAACATCGTGCCACTCAAAATATGCATCGGCAACTGCATAGTATGGTCCACCTCTAAGGTTTAGAACAACTACCTGATCAGCAACACGTGAAACACGTTCAGCTCCATCAACACTAGCTGTTGGTGCAGCAGCAATAACTTGTTCTGCGCCGAGTTTACGCAAGAACTTCACTCCAACAACCATTGTATATCCAGTTGCAATACCATCATCGACAAGCAAGACCCGCATCTTCTCGAGTCTAGGGTAGAAAGTTTCGCCTCTAAGGCGTAAAGTACGCTCGAAAACATATCTGCGTGTACTGTCTATGAGAACCTTCATCGTTTCACGATCATAGCCTAGATAGTCGTGTGCAACTCTTTCATCGTATTCGAAAGAACCATCAATAGCAACAGCACCAAAACCAGCTTCAGTAGTCCAAGGAAACGTTATCTTCTTAACCACAATGGTATCGAAACAAGCACCAATAACGCGAGAAACTTCGAATGCAACTGGAATACCGCCAGCAGCCAAACCAAACACGACATCTACACCGCCAGAACCAAAAACTTGTTTCACGAAGATTCCCAGAAGACGGCCAGCCTCAAGCCTATCACGGAACACTGGAGCACGTCCACTATACTCTCTACAATAAATACGCCCGTCAACACGTTCTACACTGCAAAGCTGTTCCAACACAACAAGCCCCCACAAACAGACACAATTGTGTTAGCGATGGGGCGGGGGCCCCAGACTCATTGAACCCCCCACGGTATCGGGGGCTCTCCTCGGGGCCATCCAACTAGTATGACGCTAGCATCGCGCTATTTAGTTTTCACCTGCAACTACGTTTTTCCGCATACCAGCGGGGAACACCGTTAACAACTACTAAGGCTGCTCGGCCAAGTCTAAGTAGTGCAAATAGTAGCGCTCTAATCGTTGGTGATAAGACAGAGTATGTACGCGGGTTTTCGGATAGGTCGAGTCTCTTAGCGGCTTCTGCTATCACTTCATCAAACGATAAGGCTTCCTCTTGCGTGTTCGGCAGAATATCTTCCACAAACCTCAACATGTTGTTTACAGCGTGTATGTTCTCTTTAATGATGTTGTTTACAGCTCTAGACCCTTCAACAGGCATGCCATGACCAGGCACTATAGCGTCAATGTCAGCTCTTCCAATCTTCTCCAAGCTATCTAGTAGAGCAACTGTATCCATGTGGTACAACAGTGGATACCTTTCGAGATAATCGCTCGAAAATAGGAGATCTCCAGCTATCAACACTCTACCGTACTCTGTCTCGACAATGTAGGAGTGGTGTCCAGGTGTATGCCCAGGTGTGGCTATAGCATAAACACCATCTGCAACACAGCCTTCAACTACTAGTTCGTCGACAAAAACACTAGATCCTATAAAGTATGGTGTGATGAGGTTCTCGGGGACAGCACCACCACCCATAGTGATTGTATGTAGTACCTGTGGTCTTTCGATAAAGGCAACACAGTGTCTTGGTGCATAGATGCGAGCTCTACCAGACAATAGGGCAGCTCCACTACAATGGTCCATATGGCCATGTGTTAGAAACACTACTTTAACATCTTTTGATGGTATGCTACACTGTATGCCAGGATCAAATAGATAACCTTTATAAAGGCTCATGTTTGCATTAAACTTGCAGCTGCATACAACAACGCCTGCAACCTTGACACATTTTCTCTCCAACTTAAACATCACCAAGACACTTTTCGCTAATTCTAAAACAACACTCTTCCTTATAACACGACTAGATACGTTTGACTTGTAAAATAAGAAAAGTATATTTATGGAGTGACCAAAGTCATAATTAATTAGAAATGAGTTGTACTAGTGAGGTGGTAATAAAGCCTTGGCTATATCAAAGTTTATAGGTGTGGAAAGTGAACATGTGAAAAGAAAACTTGAGCAATTTGCTCAAGAGTTGAAGAAGAGGGGGTTTAGAGTAACAGTTCAAAGACTCACAGTAGCAGCAATAGTGCTTTCAAAGATAAAAGATCATCCTAGCTTCATGGAGATTTTGGAGGAGGCTAGAAAGCAGGTGCCAGGTGTGAGTGCTAGCACCGTCTACAATACCCTCCAATTGCTTGAAAAGCTTGGCCTCATTACAAGCTTTAGTGTGCATGGAGAAACACACTATGATCAGCCTCACAAACATGTTAACATAGTCTGTCTAGACACTAATAGAATATACGATCTTGAAAATGGTGATGATGTTATAGGTGTTCTTGAAAAGAAAGGGTTGAGCGTTAGAAACGTGGTTGTTTACGCAAACTGTGGTGAGAAGGCCTCGGGGCCAGGCTGACCTCCGCACAGGCTACGGTGAGGGCGACAGCTCCTCATCGGCCTCTACAAGTATTGCGAAAACTCCTCAATATTAGTCTTCTACATTCCCAGCATTCTTGTACCACCATTCCCAAAGCCCTTCGGTCTTCGGTGTGCTGAGTAGGTCGTCGAGTACAGCTCTTAGAACAACTGCAACTGCATGTGCGCATACCTTCTGGCCGCAAGAGCTACACTCTACAAGCCCATCTTGCAAAACAACTTTAACTTCTGTGTTGCCGGCTTCTCCACTTACAACCCCGTTTAGCTCATCATATGAAGCCCATACGTGTTCGCGGGCTAGGATAAGCAGTGCTTCATGTACTGTTGTCTTTTTCACCCTCTTACCTATCAACTTGGTGAGAGCATCGTCGAGGTTGTTGGTGTCGAAGGTTCCACCTAGTATTCGTGAAAGCTTTAGTGCTGCTTCTACAGCGTATTCTTTAGCCAATTTTTCAGCTTCAAAGCTTTGCATCCACTCTTTAACAAGCATGAGATCTGCACCGCTGTAGTCGAGCACTCTATCTCTAATTCTGACCATTATCGGTGCTGGTACTACTGGTCCTACGATAACAGCTTCTCCTGTATTGAGTCCTGGGAGATTTTCTAGCAAGTCTTGGCTAAGCTGCTCACCAGCATCTCTTACAGCATCTTGGTCTCTGGGGTTCACTATCCGAAGTACTATCTGGCTTTGTAGCTGGCTTAGGACATCCTGGTCAACACGGCTTGGTCTTTGGGTGATGGCTATAAGGTGTACACCAAACTTCCTACCTTCGCTAGCTATCACAGTTGCTATTTCGCGTGTACGTGTTTGTCTAACTGTTTTAGGTGGAATGAATCTATGGGCTTCCTCCATGATGATTATGACGGGGTAGGGGTACGTTTCACCTTTAAGCCCTCTAATATAGCGTACACGGGCCATGAAAACACGGGTTAAAATGTTGTAGACTAGATGGTCTTGTACTTCAGCTCGAAGACCTGCTAGATTGAATATTGTGACGGTACCTGGCCTCAAAAACTCCTCAATTCTTATCTGTTTAACACCATAAACGCCAATTTTTCGCAGCTCTTCGATATAGCGTATTGCGTCGTAGCCAGGTTCGGTATCCTTTCTCAGTGCTAGCCAAAGCCTTCTAACTCCACGCTGAAACGTTTCATCTGCAGCAAGCATCTTTAGCTCTTCAGACCTATCGCCTAGACCGAGCATCAAGCTTAACTGTCTTAGGAACTGTATGGTGTAGTCTTCAAGTTTTTTAGACTGCGACTTTGCTATCTCTACAGCGTCTATAGCACAGCTTATAACATTCCTAATCCCTTTAAGCCCGGCAAGAGCTGGTTTACCAAGTAGTTTTGCAAGCTGTGTTGCAACCTTCTTAGCACCACCTATTACAGCTCTAATTCTAGTGGCTCTACTAGGTACACCAGCGATTGTCGCAAGCTCGTCTTCGCTTAAATCGAGAACGCTTACCCTATAGAGTATATCGCCTTCCTGATCTTTTCGCCCCTTCAAAACGATAACGCGGTTTGCATATTCAGTACCAAGTCTCACAATGCTCTTCTTTATAGCGACATACTCTCCATGAGGATCTAATACCAGTACTGTTGCACCCTTCTTGAGAAGCTCTTCTATAAGCACAATACTAGTCCATGTTTTACCCGCACCAGTAGCAGCTATGATAGCCATATGCCTCTTAAGCCCTTCAACATCCAGATACGCTTTAACCGTAGGTCTAGACACGAGATAGCCTATCCAAAGCCTTCTCTCCTCATCAACAGCATAGAAGTCTTCTAGAAGCTTGTCATCAGCCAAATACACCCAACTACCAACTGGTGGAGCACGTCGAGGATAGTAGATGCGGCCTTTCCATTTGTAGCCGAGAACCTTGGCAACAGCTATAACAGTGTCGTTGCCATGAGGCATAGACAGATTTTTCAATACGGGCCAAGGGTGCTCTGGTGATAGTCCAATGCTCACACGTCTAATACTTCTAATCTGTGCTATAACCTTCACCTTGCGAGGCTCGGGCTCGCCTGGAGGCACTTCTTCTAGTTCAACGTAGACGTAGTCGTAGAGAGGCGGTATGTAGTTTGGGTCTACGCTAAACACGAAAGTGTCTGGTCTAGAGTCGCCTGCTACAATGCCAATAGGTTGTCCTTCGTTCATTGCCTCTACACCAGTCCTAGCTAGCTACAATGTGGTAGCACTCCAACCTCGAATCTGTATATAAGAGTAATACCTTATAGATGCTCCTTACACGTTTACAATCAACCTTTTTCAATACTTTTGGCCCACCACAATATATAGCGTTTTGTGTGAGGGAGGAGGTTGTGGGGCTGGAAGCTTGGCCTTCGACAAAACCTGTTTAGCAGCGCTTATCGCACTGGCGGTTGTAGCAGGTTTGGTGCTAGCGTCCAACATCTACTACCGCAACTTGCAATTGTATTTTGTTGTACCGGGCAAATATACTGAAACGCGTACGACAGTTGTTGTAGTTCCGGTAACCCATACCAAACTAGTTACGTTGACGGTTACGCGGTTGCAAACAGTAACACTGCCTCCGTCAACAGTGCGAGTTACTGTGCCGGTGACTGTAGGCAAATTGGTGACGGTAACACAAACAGTGTATAGGACGTATACGATAACGGCAACAACTACAGTGCCAAGTGTGAATATTAGGATAGTAACTCAGCCTTTGCAGGAAGCAGCTTCAACAACATGTACTGTTGGTTGGAAACAGTATATCCAGGCTTGTAGTCTGCAATCAGTCTACGAGTTGCACGCTAGCACAGCAAACAATCTAGTTGACGTACTTGGGGCTCTCCCCTCTGACCCTTTCAAAGCCTTAGAAGATGTTGCGGTTAGAGTAGGCTCGGCAATCGAATACGAACAGCGTAGCCAGCTTATACTACGTGTAGCTGACGAGATTCTAGATAGTGGTAGAGGAGACTATGAGGACTATGCAGTACTTGCAATGTCCTATATGCTGGATGCAGGTTTTAGTGGTGTGCGAGTATATGTGCTTACAAGCCCACTTCTCGAAAAACCATTAGTTTTTGCCGGATTGAACATAGCTGGTACCAACTATGTAGTTGCATGGTGGTCGCCTAAAACGCTAATAGACGTCAAAGATCTTGCAACATTGTTTGCATATTTGTTGAAATCGCCAGTAAATGTGACGGTGTGGAGTATCGAGAAGATGGGGTCAAAAGTAGTGGTAGCACAGGATCAAATGCTCACCTGTGTGGTCAATGGCACTATTGGATATAGGGTGGAGTTGGAAAAGCTGGTTAAAGCAGCAAGAATAGCATTAATGTTGCAAGGATATAAACTATCAAAATCACCGCTGTTGTTGAAGGCGGCTACTGAAGTGGCTTTATACGGCTATCCAACAACCACTACGAAGAAGCTCCTCTCTCTTATACTGCCATCCTATAGTATTTATAGGCTTGCAATCCCGTTGCCATGGGTTGACTCCAAACCTGTCAGTGCTATGATACAATACCTCTACGGAGCTTTAGAGATGGGAGAAGAGCTAGAAAGTCTTGTGGGGGTCAACGTGACCATATCATATGACTACTACACATTGCCTGGTATAGGCAGTATTAGAGTGCCAATAGCATACATTGGCGTTGTAGTGGGTAAACCATATGCTATACCACAAAGAGACGTTATAGCTGCCAGTGTAGAAGAGGTTAGAAGTCGGCTATTGGCTCAAGGCTATAAGGTACTACCATCACCGCCTATAAGCCTTTCAAAGCTCATCGATTTACTGCCCAAGGCTATTGCTGGAGAAGGTATAGCAGTTGAAGAGGTGCAAGGGCATAGAGCATGTGTTGTGGTGATGAAACCTCCATACCCACAAGCGGTTGGCCAACTTGCAACAGCTGTGATAGACTCAATACGCGACTGTATAGAGGGTCTCAGCACAGTCTATCTAGCTCTAGAACCAATTGAAATACTACAGTTGGACGTTTTGACAGTGTTTATTGTTGGTCGCTAACCTGGTCAACAGGGTGTAGAGGGCATTCAACTCTGAGTTCGCATCTAGAACATTTTGCTGGAGAGGGAGATGCTTGCAGATCTCTAGCACCAACCCAGTATTGGAGGTAGGGAGATAGCATTTGTAGAGCATAGCCTCTATCGTAGGCAAAAGAATGGACCCCTTCAACACGATATAAGGGTTTATTTTCCTCAAAAGCTTGTTTCAATGCTTGTAGTTTTCCAATAGCATCTGTTTTTGAGTTTGCAATGACAAGTAGGAGATTTAGATTCTCTTTCGAGGGTAGAGGTGAATAGTCGACTATAAGACCGTAAGAGTACAAGCGTACTAGATCGCTACGTGAAACTCTATTCGAGCCTATCTTGAGACGTACAAGTCCCACAATCCTACCCTTCTCGACCAAGAGAGCGTCAGGACGACCTAGCATTGGTACACTATCTACTAGAGCAGCTAGTGGGATTGAAATCGCGATACGAGGTCTACTAGGCGCTTTAACAAGATGTCTTCTCGCCTCAAGAATAGCCTCAACAAGCAGCCTCTCATCCCTATAGACAATCTTCTCAACACCTCTACGAAGCATAAGCTCAACTTGCATCTCACAAAAAGCTTGTCTAGCCAAAAGACTAGGTCTTAGATACGGTAGTCCATGCCTCAAACAACAGTATTCTCCACCTCCAACAGCTTCCAACAACAATTTTAGCTCTTCCATAGCTTGTAGAAACCTGCTCCACTCATCCATCAACGTCACCCTACCATGGTCTAGAGAGGGTCGGCCGGGATCGAGGCTCCTCACAGATCGGTGCAGGCCACAGTCCTCATCCCAACACCATTCTACACCAAATATACTCCAATAGTTGTTCCCCACCAACTATGCTGTATAATCTAATCTTCAACGTCCATAGCAGCCGTAGAACTGTATAACGTCTATAGGCCGCAACTCTCATATAGCCTCTAACACCTAGCATGGATGTGGACGTGGAGGGTGGGCCCGTAGCTCAGCCCGGTCAGAGCGCCCGGCTGATAACCGGGAGGTCCGGGGTTCAAATCCCCGCGGGCCCACCATTCTCCACCTCTCCATCGAATCTCCATGCAATCGTTCACCTTCTCCATCCTACAGACCTTTGTGGAGGTTGTTGAGCGGTACATTTTAGCCTT
>DQUB01000114.1 GCA_015662475.1 Pyrodictium sp. | reverse complement strand
GACAATGTTATCAGAGCTGTACCTCTGCTCGTAGAAGAAGTTAAAAAGCTTAAAAACATGGACAAAATCCAACTCCAACAAATAATTTCTTCATACAACAACTTAGAAGTTCTTAGAGAAACTCTAAACTACATATTTGACAGGCTTAAATCTTTAGCAGAAAACAACCTAAGACAGTTAGTCAAGGAAGTAGGCGTCTAAATATGGTAAGACAAATGTGGTAGGTGTTTGACAAAAACTCTAGTGGTGGGGATGTGGTACTGGGGGCTCCGCGAGCCTCTAATGGGCGATGAAGAATAGTCCCATCACCGAACCCGCTATTTCGCAGATATAGCTTTCTTCACATACTCTATAAACTCTTCAACACTCATCTCCTCTCTATGTTTAGGCAGTTTTACTATGACCACGCGACGGTCTGGAGTTAGTAGTCGAAGTTCATCGTGATCTTTAAACCTGTAAACATCTAATTGTTTCACCTTAAGTTTTTCTAATGCAGCTTTGTAGGCTCGATACTTCCTACCTACAGCCATGACCTCACCCAGCCACAGCAAAAAGCGTGTAAGGCTTATATTCGTCATGCTAGCTCTTCTCTCTCGCGACAAGGTCTAGAAGTCTTTTGCCAGCATCGCAATAGTCTGTTGCACCCATTCCTTCAAGCGATGTCTCCGTGAATAGTTGGTGGGCGGCAGCGGCCATATGTGATGGCAGTTTTGCTCTATATGAGCTCGAAATATATTCTAGTAGGTCTTTTGCCGTATTGTAGGCAGAGAAGCGCGGCTCTTTTGATGGGTTGTGAGTTCGTGTCCAATACTTGTCGACGACACCTGCAAGAAAAGTTTTGGATAGGAGTTCTTTGAACAGCTCTTCAACACCATAGTATTTTGCAAATGCTAAAGCTTCGAAGAAGCTAGCAGCAACTGTAAAGAACATTGCGTTAAGCGCTAGTTTTAAAGCCATGGCTTTGGGTATGGGGCCAACTCTCACAAGTTCACCTGATTTGGCGAAAACCCTTAGAACTTCCAAACACTTCGTAACACAATCTTCATCTCCGCCTACAAGCACAATAGCTCTACTAGCTCTAATATCGTGTGGACCACCTAGTACTGGTGCTTCAACATAACAGCTTTCTTTCGCCTCTAGTATTTGCTTAGCTAGACTGCTAGCCCACGTACTAACAGTGGACATGTTCACTATGGTAAACCTCCTACTATTTTCAGCGATCTTCGATACAACATCGAGTAGTGCTGCTGAATCTGTTATCCATAGAATGGCCATGTCAACATGCTTTACAAGCTCGCCAATACTGTCAATTACAGTGCAACCCAGCTCTCTACAAAGTTTTTCGGCTTTTTCTCGTGTACGATTATACACGTATACTCTGTAGCCTTTAGAGGTGAGTAGCTCTGCAGCAGCACTACCCATAAAACCTGCACCGACAATGCCTATGCGTAACATGTTCTGTAAACACCGTGTTCTATTTGCAAAGAATGTTGCTTTCTAGCTTAACTGTCTGAAATTAGCGCCAAGGCTCCACAATGCTTCAAACAGTCCTGGCGCTAGAGAATCCACTACTTCAGCGTTATCAAACACTATTTCTGTCTCAATGTCTGGGGATAGTGCAGAGGGTATAAGTGTTAGGCATAGCTCTGGCGAGCGACTACAGTCGACAACTATGCGCTTATGGGGCTCCCCACTCGCAACACTTACAACCCTATCCTTTTCCACGATAAGTGCAAAACCTAGTTTCTCGAGTATACCGATAAACTTGTTAAGCTGAACGCCCTCGTATACCAAGCCGCCGACCTCTGATAACGTTGTATCAGCTTTTATGGCAATGCCTAGCCCCAGATATGGTAGTGTAAGTGGTGGTGCTATGATATGTGTGACAAGACTTTTTGCTTCTCGATTCCCACAGTCTAAGACTAGCGTTTTCTCTCCAACCTCTACCTCACATCCTACCGATTGGAGTATGTAGGCTAGGTTAGACGTACATTCACTGCTAGCTACACCAACAAGCTTTGCACGTCCTTTAGAAGCTGCGATGGGTATAGCTAGCAAAGCTGCTTCAAAACATGTACTGCTAACCACAACTTCTCTCCTAGTTTCACCGGCCGTCCGTATAGAAAGTCTGTTGGTCTCGATAGAGATTTGGAAGCCTAGATTGTCAAAAACGTTGACTAGCTCTTGAAGCCAAGAAGTGTATGGCGTAGCTCCTCTCAACAGTATAGGTCGCGCATAATCTGTTGCTATTGCAGCGATGATCGTGCCTAAAATAGTGTAGATGTTGTCTCCTACAACTATCCTCCAAAGCGTAGTGGGAAGACGTCCTCTAAAACCTTCTACTACAAGAAGACTTGACAGCTTTTCACCAGGCCATGCCCTCCCTCCAATAAAACCTATAGATTCCAACACATCTCTAAAGTCAAGCTTCAACATCCAATCACATTCGCCACGCAGAACGAGTAGTGAACCAGCCCCTCCTATAGCCGTGTAAAACATTGTGAATAGCGGTATAAGCCAAGGATAACAGCTAACACTAACAACATGGCGTTTTGGTGTTTCGTCTATGTTGGTACAGGAGATCATAAGCTTGTCTGCAGCAATCCAATCAAGTTTGCAGCCTAGCCTTCTAAGCAGATATGTGGTTATCTCAACATGGGAACTTCTAGCAACATTTACTGCTGTTCCACCACCAATAGCTGCGAGAGCGAGAATAGATGTAACAGAAGTGTGAGGTGATGGAAGCAGTCTAGCTTCGCCTTGCAAAGGTCGTTTGTCTTTTGGCGATATTAGCCTCAACATATCACCCTTGGGTCAGTGCGCGAAACCTTCCGCATCATGTCTCGGCGGGCAACCGTAAAGGGCCCAGTTCATCACTCCCAACTGTATCTAGTAGTTTCCACAATTACACCTTATCAACTTCAACGCTTGGCCAACAATCTTTAACTAAAAATAACCCTTAAATACTTCGTTTAGATACGGCGATAATATCAGCGGTGTACTATTATGGCGAAAATCGAAACTATCAAAGCGATAGCATACGTTATCACTATAGCTATTGTTGCGTTGTTGGCTATGGCAAGTGGGCTAACGTTTAAGCAGATTGTTTCAGTTGTCACACTAGCAATATTTATTGGTGGCTCGCTGTTCTACTGGCAGTTTAGAAATGCTTTTGCCCTCATGGGTGTAGCACTGCTATTCTTTCTAGGGGTTATGGATGTTGAACACTTTATAGAATTCTCGCAGCTTGATGTAGTAATATTCATAATAGCTACGATGATTGTTATTGGCGTTCTTGAAGAGAGAGGGTTCTTTGACTGGCTGATATCTAGGATGCTACGCCCAGTAATTCATAGTCCCGCAGCACTCATTGTAGTACTCTTACTCCTCTCATTCCTAATGTCTGCTTTAGTCGGCGAAGTAACAAGTATTCTCTTCATGCTGGCAATAACGTTTAAGATTCTAGAGGTTGTCAGGGTAGACCCGCTACCAATCATACTCTTCATAGTGTTTGCGACAAATATAGGTAGCAGTGCAACAGTTGTTGGCAACCCCATAGGCGTAATGATAGCTTTTGATGCCGGCTTTTCATTTATGGACTTTATCCGCTGGAGTACAATCGAGGCAATAGTCTCAGTGTTTATCACATGTGGAATTGCGGTCTTGCTGCTAAGCCCATACATACGCCAGATGCAGAGGAGAATTAGCGATGGCGAAATCGATATAGCTAAGCTGCTTGAGGTGGAATGGAGGCCTGAGCTGAGGGGAGCATTCGCCCTCTTTATAGGCGTTCTTGCAGGCCTGATAGTACATCATCAACTTGAAGTACTTCTTCACTTGCCACACAACTCTCTCCTACTTGCAGTGCCATTAGTAGGAGCTGGCATAGGCTTATTCATGGAGAGGCATAAGGCTAGAGAGATTGTCGAAAAACGTGTTGATTGGTGGACGCTCTTATACTTCCTTCTACTCTTTGCAAGCGTTGGTACACTTGAATACACAGGTGTTACCGATGTGATAGCTGAAGCGATATACGATATATCGAAGGGCGATCTTGTATTAGCGATGCTGCTTGTTAGCTTAGTTGCAGGATTTCTAACAGCACTAATGGATAATGTACTTGCTGTTGCAACGCTAATGCCAATACTGCACTCGCTTGCAGAACACATGAATGTATTTCTGCTATGGTGGGTATTGTTGAAAGCTGGTACGTATTGGGGTAATGCTACCGTTATAGGTTCTACGGCAAATATAGTTGCGGCAGGCTATGTTGAAAAGAAGTTGAAGCGTGGATTTAGTATGTGGGGTTGGATGAAGATAGGTATACCAGTGTCAGCGATAACATATGCAGTGGCATTTCTATGGTTGTATGCACAGATGGATATAGCGCCAATATGGATGCCTCCATCACATTAACCTCTTTTGAGCTTTTTCAAAAGCTCTCTCAGAGAACACTGCAGTTTCTTTAGAGCTGTTGGTGTTATGAGAACTAGGTCTGGATCTTCATAGACACCTCCCAAAGAAACTTTTTCAAGCTCTTCAACCGGTACTGTTCTTGGAGCTAAATTTGGTATTTCAAGGTTAAGTTTTTTCGCAACATTCTCTACAGCTTTCCAGCTATCGCTGTCCCAACGCAGATATGCGGCAAAACCGGAATAGTAGTTGCTAAATCGCTTAATATAGGCTTCTAGTCTACGAGTTAGAACATCTACATACTCTCTCTTAACATCCTTAGTCTCGTATTTTGGATTCCAATCGTATGCACACCAAGGCCAGTATTCATCGAGCTCGCGTGGTACAACTCCAGCATTTGTAACTATAAGCTGGTGGACATCGTCGTACGCGTTAGCCTCCCATATAGCTTTTTGTATGAAGTAGTGTATGTAGCTTTGGGAATACGGTTTACCATAACTACACGGTATGATCAGTAGAAGGGTGTAGTGTTTTTTAGGCCTATAGCTGTTCAAAAGTTTTTCAAATGCAGCTTCAAATGCTGGGTGTAATAAGTAGCGCTTCCCTACTCCTCGTAGAAACTCGCGACAACAATTATTGTATTTGCAAGGATCGATCCAGTCGAGTTCACGTCCATCCCACACTATTTCGGTAGAGGTCATGGCTACCCGGACAAGATGGGTTTTAAAGTAGTTCTTTTAAAGCGTTGGATAGTCGGGCTAGTTTCTCAGATATACTGCGAAGTTGATCTGCTAGTTCAATCTTTTTCTGTGGATCAAGTCCTTCCAACTGTTGTAGTTTGTAGAATGCTTCTCTAAGATCTCTAGCAGTTTGGTAAAACTCCATCAACATGTCGATTGAAAGTCTAGACATGGTGTTGACAACCATTGGGCTTGAAAAGGTTTCGTGTAGAATCTCGCTAAACTTTCTCCCATACTCTTTCTCAAGCTTGGCAATCTCCTCTACATAGTCGCTCAAAAGTCTCAACAACTTTGCAAAGACGGTCAATATGCGATGTGCTGTTTCCGGATCGATAGTGGTTGCTGACATTACATTACCTGCCTAGTAGTGATTCGAGTAGTGTATTTGTGAAATAGTTTAAAGTTGTCGGTGGCGACAGGCTAGTTCATCGCCCAATAGTTACGGGCTCAGACGTTGATCCCAGCTCCTCATCCAAGCAAAAGCTATCAGCTATATTCACTGATAGGGCTTTCTCTAAAACTCGTGTGGATACGTGATAGCTTCAAGTAGTTGATTTAAACTTGTGATGTAGAGGATTATGGTGGCAGGTTCCTGTGTACTCTCGAGCTCGCTGAGAACGTCTTCTCCATAGAGTATCTTGTGGCCATCAACTAGTTTGGCTCCTATGACAACAGAGTCTGCTAGTGCTAAGTATGCCCTCTTCCTATAGGAGAACTCGATGACCATTAGCCCTGCTGCGAAACGTGTCATCGTTGCTAGATCCTCTATGGTGTTGAACAAGTTTTCGCCTTCTTCAACGATATGGATATGTGTTTGTTCCGCAATTTCTGCAACAATGTCTTCAAGCTCCATCGAGAGATAGTGGTCTAATGGGTACTCTTTCTCTATCACCTCTCTCGTCGACGTCTTTTCTAGAGCAATTTTTGGCAACATCAAATGCTCTGTAGCATGGGGTATAGCATGGGTTAGTGTTTCTGCCAAGCTGCTCCCCCAAAGCTAGTTCGTAGAGGAGCTTTCTAGCTTGTACGGTGGAGGGCACAGTAATTCTAGTGTGTTACTGTTCAGTGTGTGAGTTCAAAAACTCGAAGAATCCTATGTAGTATATCCATCTTTTCAACTAGGTAGTACATGTTGTCTGATTTGACGAGTAGGTAGCCGCCCCAATAATCGACTATTTCCAGCGATTTGCCTACGAGCTCGTTAAAGGCTATAGGTTTTGCATTTGCAAATAGTTCTGGGCGTCTAGGTAGTATTGTGAAAAGTTCTATGCTCGTCTCTCCTCCAGCAACTCTAGCAGCCAACCTTGCTAGTCTTCTAGCCTCTTCTTCCAGTATCGCTCTATTAACTATCTTTTTAAGCGATGTTGCTAATCTGGCCTCTCTTTTAACCCCCATTCCCTCGCTAACACCTACAATTCTGCCTAGCTTTCGCTCAGTTTGTCTTGCAGAGACAATGCTATCATACACGTTGACAACATGAGCTACAGTATGTGGTTGTTCGAGAATCCGCGTATACACTCTCCAGGCTCTCGTCATGCCAGCTTTAAACATGTTGTTTCCAAAAGCTAGAAGGTATACAGCATATTTCTCGCCAGCCCACAGCCTATCAACAGCATAGCATGCGTTCAAGTTTCCTGCAGTACACTTTTCATAGTAGGCGAGAGGACTCTTTTGATGCTCGCTACAAAATCCGTTAGGCGAGACTGCAGGACGATTACAATACCAGTGCTCCTCTATCTTCTCGTTGGGCCCCTCATGGTATTTGCAAATTTGCTTCCCAACGCTCTTCAATCCCAACCTCGATATGGTGTAGAGCTTGGGCTTGTGTTCCCAAAGACTTTGCACTGCAAATTTGATATTCTTCACACGGTATATCTTCCAAACAAACTTCGAAGAAGTACTAGTAAGACCCCTCAAATAGTCGCTAAGGCTAGTCTTTGACACGCTTATAGTCTTAACATCTAGCTCTTCCAATTCTACTAAAACAGCTCTCAATACCAGCATTTCAAGCGAGAACCTATCCCCCCTCCACCTTAAATAGGCACGGTAACTGCATCTAAAGCAGTTATCCTGGGTAGGCAAAAACTATGCCACGTACACTCACCATAGGCGATGTTGAGCCCCGTATAGGTGAGAGTGTAAGAGATCCCTACGGCAGAACTTTAGGCAAACTTGTGAGTTTTGAAAGCGATGTAGACGGTACCATCAAGACAATAGTGGTGGAAAACGAGGATAAGACAATAAGCTTCCATTCAGCTGATGCAGTCAAAATAAACGAGAAAGGGATAGAGGTGATCCCAGAATGGAAGTTGAAGGCAACTAAGGTTATAGAACAGTATAAGATTGCTATGAGAAGGCTCAAAGGTCTAGAAGAACTACATAGTAGAGGAGAGATTTCCTCGGTAGTCTATAGAGAGATTAGGAAAAAGCTAGATAGTGCAGTATCAAAGTTGAAAGAGGAGGCAAAGAAGGTAAAAGAGATGATGAAGAAGAGAATGAATGAAATAGAAGATGACAATTTGAAACTCGATAGAGCAATTGCAGAGCTTAAAGTCTCGTACATTGCAGGCGAAATCTCCGAGACAGCTTATAAAACAGCAATAGAACAATTAAGACAGGCAAAAGACAGTAATGCAAAGGAACTCGAGGACTTGAAGAAGATGCTAAAACAAGTTGAAAATATTGAAAGTGGCAGTTTCGAGGTAACAATGCCAAAGACAACAAAGGAGAAAACACCATCTGAGAAAACATCGGTACCAACATCAACGTCTCAACAACCTCAACCAATCACTGTGCACATAGTAGGCTAACCTAAACCCACATTACATGTCCTCAAACAAACAAATTTTTCTTCCCAGAAAATACTGTAAAGGCCCTCCGCATATTCTTCAACCGCATATTTCAATTTTTATCTTTTAAACTGTTTCGAACTAATTATCTCTACATGTTCACTTTAAACAGGGGGAACAACATTCTACGGTCAATAGCTTCGTCTACACGGTTATATACAGTTGTATGCATGATAGTAGTATCGTCGATAATCTAGTTTCTATACGGTAATTCTTTGTTTGAAAATGTTCTGGTCAAGGTTGATTGTGTTATGCTAGTATTAGGAGCTCTGCGGCTTTACCAGCAATTATAGCAAAGTTTATAAGCGGGGCGCGCGGGGTGGGAGTATGGCTGCAATAATCTCAAAGTTGCTTTCGTTCTTTGGCTGGCATGCACAAGATGAACATGATAACTTGCGGAGGAAGATTGATGCTATAATTGTGCAGCTTGAACTGTTAGAGGATAAACTTGCTGAGTTTAGGTATCGATATGAGAAAAGAGCCCATGAGCTGTTTGGCAAAGTAGTTGCTGCACTTAAGGCGGGTGATAGGAATAAGGCGCTTGTGTATGCTAGTGAGGTAGGCCAGGTAAGAAATATATTGAAGGTTATGGTTGCGCTTGAAAGACTGATCATTATGGCTAGAGAGAGACTAGTAACAGTTAAGGATATGAAGGAGCTTGTGAACATAATGATGGTGTTTGGCACGGCGATAGAGACTGTGAAGGAGCAGGTAAAGACACTCTATCCATCTATTGCTGTTGCTTTGGAGGAGATTAGCAGGAGTGTAAGATCAATGATTGTTGAGACAAGCTTAGAAGGTGTAGGTGACATAAACCCAACAGTTGTCTCAGAGACAGCGCTTCAAGTGCTCAATGAGGCTTGGAAGAAGGCGGAAGAGGAGATCAGAGAATCACTGCCAGAACCACCACTTAAGACGCCAATGCCGCAAGATGTTGTTGTTGCAACAACGGCTATCGGCAACAGAGAGTCTAAACAGACGACTCTGGTCAAGCCTAGTATTGAGGAGCTTGAAGGTTTAATACTAGCATATGTTAAGCAGCATGGCGGGTTCCTAGACATCAAATACTTCCAGGAGAAGTATGGTGTTACTAAAGAAGAAGTGTTGGAGGCATTGCGCAGACTAGCAGATAAGGGTCTTGTTAGAATTGCATAGACCTAAACCCCTTTTTATCTAAGCCTTCCCTATTCTAGGGTAAGCTTATCCTGTGGGAGTAGCAGGTGTCTACGGGACTTCACCGTCTTGAAATGTTGGCTAGAGCTTATGCGGTTGCAGCTGTGCAAGCTGATAAGGAGGGTAGGTATGACGAGGCTATAAGAAATTATAGGAAGGCTATAGAGGTGCTCCACAAAATACTTGCACTCTACCCCAACGTACCTCTTGCAAAGACTTATGCTAGAATGATAAGCCAGTATGAGGCTAGAATTAAGCAGCTTGAAAGGATACGTCTTCCAGCTTCTGGTGGGGGTGGTTATGAGGAGGAAGAAGAGTGGATTGTTACATCAAAGCCTAAGGTAACATTTGCAGATATCGCGGACTTAGAAGAGGCTAAAAGAGTTATTAGAGAGGCAATAGTGTATCCCGTCAAAAGACCAGATCTTTTTCCTCTAGGCTGGCCTCGTGGAATACTCCTCTTCGGACCACCAGGCTGTGGCAAGACTATGCTAGCAGCAGCAGTTGCTAATGAAGTCGATGGTGTTTTCTTTCACGTCGATGCTGCAAGCATAATGTCTAAGTGGCTTGGCGAGGCTGAAAAGAAGGTTAAAAGACTATTCAATAGAGCTAGAGAGATAGCAGCTAGAGGCAAGCCAGCCATAATATTCATTGACGAAGTAGATGCACTCCTAGGTGTTTATGATCACGAGGTAGGTGGAGAGGTTAGAGTTAGAAACCAGTTCTTAAAGGAGATGGATGGTCTTCAAGACAAGTCAAACAAGCTCCACGTCTACGTGATAGCGGCAACAAACAAGCCATGGCGCCTCGACGAGCCCTTCATAAGAAGATTCCAAAAGAGGGTATACATACCACCACCAGACTTCAATGCACGTTTAGAACTGTTCAAACTTTATACTAGAGGGTTAAAGCTAGCAGATGATGTTGATCTTGTAGAGCTTGCTAGGAAGACAGAGGGGTACAGTGCTAGTGACATAAGAGACATTGTTATGGAGGCACATATGCGAACTGTTAGAGAGTTGTTCGAGAAAACTGGTGGTAAGGGAGAGCCAAGACCTATAACAATGGAAGACTTTCTCGAAGCTATACAGAGGAGGAGACCCAGCATTACGCAACAGATGTTGGAGGCTTACCGTGTTTGGTTTGAAAAGTTTGGCGCAATCTAAAACAAATGTTAGCCTAGAAACAAGAAAATCTAATAGTAGTAGAGGCTAGTAAGATGAAGCACAGCGTTCATCGGCTCTAACATGATGCGATTAGACTACGAAAAGGGCTCTTGGCGAGAAACAAACTCTATCGCCTTCCTTTAACTTTGTGTCTAGCCCTTCTAGAAACTCTATTCGTCTCCCATTAACCATGATCGATACTGGGTACTTTACATCGCCGGCATCGTCTAGGATAAGGCTTTTGAATCCAGGCTTAACAGTTGAATCAAGATAGTCTATCAAACCCTTTACTGTAGCCTTGTCTCTAGGTATGCACAAGGCCAACTTGTACCTCCCCATCTCCTCTAAAAACTCTTGCACAAACACAACATCTACATGTACACAGTCGCTCAAAGTATTGACACCCCATACATACACATCATTAAAACAATTTACTATCTACCACATTATTTTATTGATGAAGGTTTTGTGGGGAAAAATGTGGATGTTCTGTATTTGGTATGGCTGGAGCGTTTAGGGGGAAAGGTAGCTAGGACACAATGTACAAGAATTCTTCGAGACCAAGTCTTTTCAGCGTCTCGGGTTTGGGTTTGCCGTTTTCCCAGCCGCGGAGCTCATAGTAGTATGGCAGGTATTTTTCTAGAGCTTCTTTAGCAGTTCTACCTTTAGCTGGACCATCTGGCAGTGGTTCTTCTAGTAGGCGTTTTGGCAGGTAGTCTTTGTAGCCGTAACCTTCTCTTACGGCAAATAGTCTCTCAACATTGTATATTCTTTCGCCAATTGTTAGTAGTTCTTCTGTTGTTAGATCGTCCCAGCCTAGTGCAGCTTGTAGTAGTGGTACGTAGTCTTCAGGTCCTGTTGAGAACGTGTTGAATTTACATACCACTAGGCTGTCTATGACGGCAAAGTAGTCTTGCTGCCATTTGACAAGTTTAACCTTTTCCTTGTCAATTGCTAGTGGGTCGAACTTCTTTGGCACGCCGAGCACGTCAAAGCTTACTGCATAGGCTCTTAGATGGCAACCACCACGGTTGCTTGTAGCGTAGGATAGTGCCATGCTGTTAATGGCTCTAGGATCGTATGCTGGTAGTTCTAAGCCTTTAACATGAATTGCGCTATCTGGACTTCCAAACTCTTCTGCAAGTCTTTTAGCGCCTTCAGCGGTATAGTCGCCAATGCCTATTCTGTACGCTGTACGCCATATCAGCTGTATAACTGCGTCGGCATTACCCCAGCTAGGTTCAATGTCTTGTAGCAGTGATAGTAGCTTCTTAGCCTTGTCCTCTGGTAGTTCGCCTTTTCTAGCCTTCTCATACAACTCCATTAGCGTTGCAACGGTGTTGCCAAAGCTTATCGTGTCAAAGCCTAGATCGTTTAGCAGATAGTTGATCTTTATGATAGCTTCCAAGTTACCTATCATAGTATTAGCTCCATTAGCCCAAATAGTCTCGTACTCTGGTCCTTCCGAAGCCGGTGTGTAGTATGGGCCTTTAGACACCTCAGCAACACGTGCACATTGTATTACACAACCCCAACAGCCCTTTCTAGCCTTCAAATACTTTTCAGCGAGATACTCTCCGCTAATCTCATAGGCTTTTTCAAATGTTCCACGAGTCCAATTCTTTGTTGGGAATCCACCAACCTCGTTGATAATGTTGACTAGAACGGCAGTACCATACTTGTTCAAT
>DQUB01000163.1 GCA_015662475.1 Pyrodictium sp. | reverse complement strand
TATGCCTGGACTAGTCTACCTAGCACTGGTACCTGGCCTACTAGCATTCTCGCTACAGATCCTCGGCCAGCGACGAGTAGAAGCTGTAGAAGCATCCATAGTCTACACATTAGAGCCCCTTTTCGCAGCAATCTTTTCCAACCTCATACTAGGCGAAACACTGGACATGATACAGGCTATTGGCGCTCTTCTAATACTAGCCTCAACCCTACTAGTAGCACTAGGAGAAGCATCATTGGCTGAAAAGAGGGAGAATAGCGGAAAACTAGCCTACTACCAACACCATTTTAGAGGAAAACAGCTTCGACAGTAAGTATGCCAACTCGGTATAGGAGAGGTGTTTGCCACACATCAACTACTAGAGGTTTGAAACTTGAAGGTACACGGCTCGGCTCCAGCCTTCGTCTTCATAGCCCTAGAAGAGGGCTCACGCCCGCCACACTCCTCACAGCCACACTCTTACTCTCCTGAGAGGAACGCTGTTAATGTTTTGGTTTTCCTCTAGCAGAGGTGGGGGTTTTGTGGCTAGGCTTGCACCGTGGGTTCCTTCACCACCAAGTGTCGTGAGAGTTGCGCTTGAAGCTGCCTGGGCTAATAAGTGTGATGTTCTTTACGATCTAGGCTGTGGGGATGGTAGAGTTTTAGTTATTGCTGCTAGAGATTTTGGTGTTAGAAAGGCTGTTGGTTTTGAAGTTGATGGGCTTCTAGTCGAGGCTGCAAGGATATACGCTAGGGAGTATGGTGTTGAGGATAGAGTTGTTGTTTTTGAGAGGGATTTGTTTGAAGCTGATCTTAGAGAGGCAACACTAGTCTACCTCTACCTTTTCCAGTCGATAAATGAAAAGCTAAAACCAAAACTTGAGAAAGAACTTAGACCTGGTGCTCGCGTTGTTACTCTCGACTTCCCTGTACCCGGCTGGGTTCCTGTAAGAGTTGTTAGGAAGGTTGATGAGGCTGGACGGATTAGAACTATTAGAGTGTATGTGGTTGGAATTAGTGATACACGCTACACGGTGAGGGGTACAAAATCTGATGACTGGAGCGCAGTTAGAGCGTGGATGGAAGACTGCTAGCATCTATGGTTTTCGCGAGATAGGCGTTCTATGGGGTAAGCGGCTACTGTATCGTGTTGGTAAACCAGCTCCTCTCATAGGCCATATAGCCTTTGGAGTTATAGATCGTGGTACAAACGTGTTGCAAGTTAGACCTACAACAATATGTCCTCAATCCTGCATCTTTTGTAGTGTTGATGCAGGACCAGCAAGTAGGAGGAGAGCTTCCGAGTTCATAGTAGAGCCAGATCATTTGGTCGAATGGGTTGCGAAGATAGCACAAGCAAAAAACGTTGTTGTAGAAGCGCTAATAGATGGTGTTGGAGAGCCACTCACATACCCCTGGATAGTAGAGCTTGTAAGGATGCTCAAAGAGACAGGTTGGGTGAAAACGGTAGCTGTTGAGACTCATGGAGCACCCCTCTCCAAACAGCTTATAGACAGGCTCGCTGAAGCTGGACTTGATAGAGTCAATTTCAGCATAGAGACTTTAGATCCCGACAAAGCCAGGAAACTCTATGGTGCACCTTGGTATGATCTTAAGAGGGTAATTAGCCTCATAGAATACCTTGTCAAAGAAACACCTATAGATCTACACGTAACACCAGTTTGGCTTCCAGGCATAAACGATGAGGATATCCCAAAGATTATCGAGTGGGCATTAAAGATTGGTGCTGGAAAGAAATGGCCTCCTGCATCTGTGCAAAAATACATAGCGCATAAACGTGGGAGAAAAGTGAAAGGTGTACGGGAAGTTAGTTGGGACGAGTTTTGGAGATGGTTAGAAAATCTCGAACGAAAGCTAGGTGTTGAATTGCGCTATAAAAGGGAGAAATGGGGGATAAGGGATGCACCACAGGTTAAGCCTCCAGTTAAAGTAGGAGATGTTGTTCGTGCACAAGTTGTTGCACGTGGATGGCTTCGAGGAGAAGTTGTTGGAGTTCTACTAGAATACAATTGGCTTGTAACTATAGC
>DQUB01000157.1 GCA_015662475.1 Pyrodictium sp. | reverse complement strand
GCACCAGGTCTTACAATGTCTTTTAGCCCTAGATCTACCACCTTAGCATCTTCTTCGCCTAGAAGAAGCTCTCTTAACACAGTAGCACCATCTCTCTCAACATTTATAGGCTTTTGGAAGACAGGATCACCCGCTACTATGAACTTGCTGTTGCGGCCGATTCTCATTAGAATCTCTATGCTGCTCTCAGGAGGTACGTTCTGGGCATCGTCTAGGAAGATTATTGAGTCGTCAAATGTTCTACCACGCAGATAGTGTGTGTCAGCGAACATCAACTTACCTTCCTTTATAAGCCTCTCTATTTCAGACCACTCAACAAACCCTGATAGAATGTCTTTGAGGTAAACGCTTACAATCTCGTAGTACTGTGCACCTAGCTCTTGTGCTGTTAGCTCACGACCGGTAACAACGTCTATTACAGGTCTTGATATGATTAGCCTCTTATACTTGCCCTCTAGAACAGCGTCAATGCCGTATAGTATGCTGAACAAGCTCTTACCACTACCTGTAGGACCAAATAAACCGACAATCTCGTAGTCTTCACTAGTTAAAGCTTTCAACATCTCTTCTTGTCCAGGGCTCATAGGCTTTAGCTTATCGAGTAAAGCGCCCATCCTATACACCCCACCCTTACCTTAATCCTAGTGCCAGCTGAAGACACATGTATAGGCCCCCTTATATTGCAATACCTCCGTGGCAAGGAAGGTGTGGTTTAGGGGGCCACTATGCCGGATTTGTTTGAAGAGGAGAAGAGGAGGTTGTGGGAGCGGCTTTGGGAAGACCTAGAGATAGGCTATCTGGACGAAGATATACTACCGGTACTCATAGAGTTCTTTGCTAGGCCAAAAGCATACACTAGTAGTAGTTGTAGTGGGAGAATAGTTGTTATAGATGCTGATTATCCTTGGGAGAAAGATGAGACTATGATCATATTCAAGAAGCATACGCCAATAACGGTTGAAGAGATAGAGAAGATTATGCGTACACCGCACCAGTCAACGTTGTGGTTAAGTTTGCAGGGCCCCATATACCACGTCTACGTCAAGGATCTTGACGAGGCGAAAGAGGTGCTGGAGATAGCTAGAAGAGCTGGCTTTAAGCACAGCGGCATACTGGTATTGGGAAATCCTATACTGGTGGAGTTGAGAACCGGTATAAGGATTGTAACACCGTTAAAGGATAGACAGTCGACGTTCATCAACGAAAAAGACTTGCCTAAACTTGTCGAACTCTACAATAGAGCGTTGAAAGAGGCAAAACAGAAGAACAAACGATTACTCGAAGAACTTAGAAAAGCTAGGCCGAACCAAATATGGGAGGAGGCAAAAGATAAAATTGATGCTTACACGCACTAAGAAGACCACAATGTAGATGGCAAAAGCTTCAACATGAAAGAGGTGAATTTTTGTTTTGCCAGCCTATGACGAGAAACAGGGTGTCGTTGTTGGCTGAGCAGCTACGTGCTAAAGATGTTATGACTAGCGAGCTTGTAACATGTTTTCCCGACGAATCTGTCGTTGATGCAGCGAGAAAGATGAGTGAATACAAGGTTGGCAGTGTGCTAGTTGTAGATCGGGCTAATCCCAGTAGACTTGTTGGAATACTTACGGAGGGCGATATTGTACATAGAGTGGTTGCAAAAGGGCTTCACCCGGCCGAAGTTAAAGTTGAAGAGATTATGACTAAAGACCCCATTGTTGTTGATGAGAACACACCATTACACCTGGTTGCTGACCTCATGAGAGAGAAGAACATCGGCCATATCCCAGTAGTTGATGCGAGTGGCAAGCTAAAGGGTATCATAGCCAAGAGCGATATTGTGCGGATTGCACCTAGTCTAATCGAGAGACTGTACATAATAGGTGAACGCGAAACTGAATAGCGATAAATCTTTTTGCCAGCATCTATACACAATTCAATCGGTGTTAAAGCTGGATATTAAGACTCTCTGTATACCCTATGCACATATTCTCGCCCCCGACGACTCCTATGCTGTTGTTCGCCGCAAATTCCTAGAATCTAGACTACATAGCCTTCCCGTAGTTGACGAAAGATCTAAACGCTGCTACGGCATTGTGCATCGGTCGAATCTTCTAATTATATCTGCTTCTCGAACATTCGCTACTGCTAAAGACCTCGTTGACCCTGCAATAGAGGCTACAATAGATACACCTTTTAAACATGCTGTTAGCCTGCTCATTGCTGGCAAAGGTTATGCAGTACTCGTAAATCAGATCAAACACTTTGAATGTTTATTGGGCGTCGAAAGCCTACTTGAAAACCTCTTAGCTGCCAACGACAAGTTTCTCGAGCAGCCCATTAAAAGAGTTATGGTTGAAGATGTTGCCTACGTTAAACGTGGTGAGTCTGTCGAGAGAGTTTGGAGGAAGTTGCTTACATCAAAAGTTTCTGCTCTAGCTGTTATCGAGGATGATGGTAGAATTATTGGTGTTGTGTCAGAGTACGATCTTCTTGCCCGAGGATATGCGAGACCTAGATTTGAATCAGACAACCGTGTAGGGAATAGTCCTTCTATCGAGACCTTAATGTCTACACCACCATTTACCGTTAAACCAGGCGATCCCCTACGCATAGCTGTTGAATGGATGGCGTCTAAGAATATTGGAAGAGTATATGTTGTCGATGACGATGATCGACTACTAGGCGTCGTTGATAGACTTTCCATAGCTAAAGCCTGGCTATCCTCACGCTGAGAAAAACTATTCTTTACTCAGCCCCTAAGACGGTTGTGTAGGGTGTCTACTGTGAGATTTGTACCTACATTTGCGCCTAGAAGACCAGAGGGAATTAGATGGCTTAGAAGCGATGGTAAACCCAACTTTGGGGATAGGATACATAGGAGAGAGGGAGACGCAAAACTGTTAGCTACAAGACCTGTTCACACTACAACGAGAACAGAAACGATTCTTGAAGCATTAGAGAAAATGGCCAAGTACAATGTTAGGGTATTACCAGTTGTGAATCCTGCCAACCAGAAGCTCGAAGGTATAGTAACTACTATGGATTTTGTCAACTACCTTGGCGGTGGAGACTATTACAACATAGTGGTAAATAGGCATGGAGGCGAACTAATCTCTGCTCTTAGAAAAGAATGTGTTGAGAGTATAATGAATCCCAACCCCTACTTCGTTACGGTAACAGATAGGTTGAAAACGATTATCGAGAAAATGGTGTTGAATAATGTTGGCGTACTCCCCGTAGTTTTCGCCGATGGCACTATTTGGGGTATTATAACCGAGCATGATCTTGTTCGCCACTTAGCAGAAAAGATAGTTGGTAAACGTGTAGAAGATGTGATGAGCAAAAATGTGATCTACATACCATCCTCTGCAACATTAGGCGATGCGCTAAAAATCATGATAAAATATGGAGTTAGAAGGTTGCCCATTGTTGAGGAAGGTGGACGTGTGTGGGGCATGATAACAGCAAAAGATGTAGTGAAGTTCTTTGGGTCTCACGATGTTTTCCGCTACACAACTACAAATAGATTCGAAGAAGTTCACGAAATCCCCGTTAAAGTTGTTGGAACACCGGTCTACTACACTATAGAGCCTAAAGCTGATATTGGTAAAGCTGCAACGCTAATGATCGAAAAGAATGTTAGTAGTCTTCTCGTTGTCGAAAACAACAAACTTGTCGGAATAGTAACTGAGAGAGACATCTTGTACGGTCTAGCCACAACATAGCCTAGTTTAACATCCTTAAGTTCTTCTTTTTCTTGTTTGCATACAACTCAAAAACCGAAACCGAGTATAGTGGTTGGGAGAGCCAAGGTGGTCTTATGGTGGGAATACGTGTACGCGAGTACATGTCTTCTCCTGTAATCATCGTATCTCCCTCTGACACGATTGCTAGAGTACGTAATCTAATGCTACGCTATGGCATTAGTAGACTTCCTGTGGTCGAGAATGGAGTACTTGTAGGCATTATAACCGCCTATGATGTTGCTAAGGCTGTAGATGAAGCTGGCAATAAGCCTCTCGACACTATACCTGTCGAACTATACATGTCTCCTAACCCAATAACAGTTGATGCTGACGATCTTCTAGAGGAAGCTGTTAGGCTAATGGTTAAACATGGTATTGGAGGTCTACCAGTTCTTCAAGATGGAAGACTTGTTGGAATAATTACAAAGAGTGATGTTGTTAGAGCTTATGCCGAGAAGCTAAAAGGTAGATACAGAGTTGAAGACTACTTTGACCCCAACGTTCCAACAGTTAGTCCTAGCCACAGCGTAGCTTATGTCGCAAAGTTACTCTTTAACACACCATGTAAACGTGTACTTGTTGTTGAAGGGGGGAAGCTTATTGGCATTATTGCTCCCTCAGACCTAGCTTTTGCTACACCAATTCAAAAACTGTCTAGGAAAGTCAAAGTGTACAAAGTTGCTGGTTTTTCACCCCGAGGCATTTACACCATCCTACCCTACATACATGGCGTTGCTTTAGCAGCTGACATAATGACCTCTAACCCATTAACCGTGAAACCAAACGATGATCTAGCATATGCTGCTCAGCTAATGGCTAGATATGGGTTTAGCAGTGTACCTGTAGTCTGTGGAGAAAGCGATGTTAGAGGAATTGTTGTAAAACATCACATATTACAGGCACTAATAGCTTTGTAGGCTGTGGAGGTAGTTGAAAATGGTTCTTGTCAAGGATATTATGCTTAGAGAGTTTCCGAAGGTTAGCAAGAATGAGACGTTGGAATACGCTTATAAGCTAATGGAAAAATATGGCATAGATCGCGTAGTAGTTGTTGATGGAGATAAACTTGTTGGTATTATGGCTAAATGGGATGTCATGGAGAAGCTTGCAACGCTTAGAACACGTCAGCTAGTACCAGGCAGACTACATGTTTCAAGCTTTATGAGCACGGATCTCAAAACTATAACGCCTACCGCTGACCCTAGACAAGCTGCACAGATAATGCTTGAAAACAATATTGGAGGACTACCTGTTGTAGAAGACGACAAAGTTGTTGGACTTATAACGCGTTGGGAGATTGCAGCACTTGCAAAACAACGTATCGACATAAGAGCTGTTGACATTATGACAGCCTCTCCCATAGCGCTAAAGCCTACAGACACTATACTGTATGTTAGAAAAGTGTTTGAAACTTACAATATGATATTTGTTCCAGTAGTCGATGAGAAGGGCAAACCTATCGGCTATGTAACAGTTAATGAGGTTGCTGACGCACTTTACGCATTCCACGACATTGTCGAGGAAAAGCATAGGAAGGAGAGAATAGGTCATCTACTTGTAGAAGACTTTATGAGGCTTAGACCACCATCTGTCGAGCCCAACACACCTTTACCGAAAATAGTGGAGGCTATGATGGAGAAGAGGAGTAAAGGTGTAGTGGTTGTACAGAATGAACGTATAATTGGCATTGTAACGTTAGTCGAAGTTTTAAAACACTATACAATCTACAGCTAGGTCCTTCTCTCCTTTTCAAAAGTAGTTTTTGGCTCACAGGATGTTCTAAAACACACCTTAAGCTCTATTATGGTATGTTTCTTGAGATATTTAATGGGTTTTGGGGTGAAAGTCTAGAGCATGTACATGTATAGGGATGTCGTGCGTCTTCATAGCAAAGTTTTGGAGGTTGCATGGAGGCTTGGTAGTTTCGAAGTCAATAGGTATGAGGCTGTGTTTTCTGGCCAGCGTATATATGCTGGTGCTTGGACTATAGTATCGTCTTCGTCTGAGCAAGTTCCTGAGGTTAAACATGTGGTGAGGGGAAATGGTAAACTTGCTCCAGCAAAACTTTACAGTAGTAAGTACAGTGTTGGTGTTGAGAACGTCGATGAAAGCGAACTTGTAGAGTTTGTTGAGGCTATAGCAAATTTTGAAGCGTGGAGCCCAAATGAGGTCGAGGTAGACCTTACCTACAACGTTGAGAGAAGGGTTATAGAACATCCAGAAGGTGTTGCAGAAGAGGTGAAAGGTTTTACACTAATCAACATCGCTGTAGTACAGAAGGGCAAAGCTGCGAGCTTAGCCATAGGCTTTCTCGGTGCACCCAAGAAGAGCCATATCAAGCTAATAAGGGGCTTTCTCGAAGATCTAGCTACGCGTGCACGCCTATTACCTCGCGCTCAACGCTTGAACCCTCTTGCCGCAGGCAAATGGACTGTTATACTTTATCGTGACGCGGCAGCCGCACTTGTGCACGAACTTTCACACTTGCTAGAAGCTACAAGTCTTCAGAGACTACCACTGGGATTTCGCGTTTCCGAAGAACTTAGCATACAGGATGACCCCTTCTACCCTCAGAGCCCCGCCTACCGATTATTTGACGATGAAGCTGTAGAGGTTAAGCGTAAAACTCTGATTGAAGCTGGTATTGTTGTAGGATATCTATCTACTCGCGAAACTGCAGGTGCTGGCATAGGTGAACCTGGCAACGCCTCTGGCCTATTCCATAGGCCCATACCACGGCACACAACACTACATGTCAAGCCTGGTGATTGGCGTGAAAACGAGCTTTTTGAAGAGACTAAACAAGCCATTTTAGTGGATGAAATTCTTGAGGCAAATGTTGCAGACGACGTTATAACCATTGTTCCAGAAACTGCATGGCTTGTTGAGAAAGGCGTTATAGTGAAACCAATCATCGTGTCTCGCATAAGGATTAGAGTTTCAAGGGAGTTAAAAACTATTGACGCTATAACACGCACGCCATGGCTTCGTGTAGGGTTGGAGAAAGGAGCAGTGGTATGTGAGTTAACACCAGCAATAAGATTACAAGCATACGTTGACTAGACGTATGAGGTGCGTAAACTAATGAGTGTACGTGTAGTGCTTGTAGGGGCTGGAAGATGGGGGCGCAATATTGCAAGAGTTCTTTCTAGCATTGATGAAGCTGATTTTTGTGGAGTTGTCGACATAAAATTTGATGCTGCAAAAGAGTTAGCATCTTTACACAAGGTCAAACCTTTTGCTAGACTTGACGAAGCTTTAAGCGTGTGTAAACCAGAGGCTGGCATAGTTGCTGTAACACCATCAAGCTTATCACTTGTAGCAAGAGATCTTGTTAGAGAGGGTGTACACGTATTTGTTGAAAAACCAGTTGCTCTTTCTACTAGAGATGCTGAGGCACTAAAAGAGGCTTCAAAAGAGGCTGGAGTACTTGTTGTTCCAGGCTTTATAATGAGGTTCAATCCTGTAATTATGTGGATCAAGAAACACATTAATTTTGGAAAGCTTGCAGAAGCATTCTTTTACAGGCTTAGTCGCAGACCACCTAGACTCAAATCAATACCTATAACCTTCGACCTTGCTATACACGATATAGATATTGCACTATGGTTTTTCGGCAAGCTAGAACCTCTACAAGCCACGTTGATTAAAACACCTCTTGACGAGGGTTTCTACACAACATTTCGAGCATCTAACGTTATAGTCAATATATCTGTTTCGGGATTCTCTCCAGTCAAGTACAGATTAGTAAGACTGGTTGGAGAAGACTATCTTTTGGAGGCAAATACAGATACTTTGGAGATCAACCAAATGTTTCTAGGAGGTTCTAATACCAAGTTTAAGGTTGAAGGCGAAGAGCCTTTGAAGGCTGAAATAAGAACTTTCTTGGCGAGAATAGATGGTAGTAGTACTGGGTATGAATGGGTGCAACCTAGCCTAGATGATGCTATCAAGGCCTTACGAGTTATAGAGGTTAGTTTGGCAATTGCAAAAAAGATTGTGATAAGTTGAATGGCGTTGTAGAGCTGGATAGATACGGGGCTACGTAGACTGGATGATAGGCTGGGGATAACATGGGAGAACAGAGAAGTGGGGATGACGGTGCTAAACTACGTTTCATCGTTGACGCTATGCTAGGAGATCTCGCTAGATGGCTTAGAATGTTAGGCTACGATACCATCTACGATAGGAATATGCCCGACTGGAAACAGTTAGAAATAGCTGCTGAGCAAGGACGTATCCTATTAACTCGAGACCGTGGACTCTACATACGTGCTCGAAAGCGGGGAATACGCAGCCTCCTAGTCCACGGCGACAACATTGTTGACCGCCTCTACACAGTTGCGAAAACATTTAAACTTAGACTTGAAATAGACCCAGACAATACAAGATGTCCTCTATGCAATACTCCTCTTCGCAGAGTCGACAAGAGCGAGGTTAGAGGCAGAGTACCTCCCAAAGTTTACGAGAGACACGATACATTCTGGATTTGTAGTGGTTGTGGACAAGTGTATTGGCGTGGAGGTCACTGGAGAGGCATAATTGCAACTCTTGAGGAGGTCAAGAGGAGGATGGGTCAGAGATCGAGGGCAACATCACCTACTCAGACGCGTTAGCATTCTTCACCCCCTACTCTGAAGCTGAGAAACAATGTTTGACACAATCTCCCTAATAACATTTATCGAAGGGAGCTCAGTAACTAGATTTGATGTAAAGAGCATGGTTAGTGTTCCAGTTTGAGGATCATAGCTCAAATCGTATTCTTGTACACCCATGAATTCTCCAGACTCTTCTATCTTATCCGCCAATGCTGTTTCAAGTTTATCCTTCTCCAGACCAGGCTCCAGCGTCAGTTCTAGCGAAAACTCGACACCATCGGGAGACATGTCGATGTATGCTTCAGCAATAGGTTCTACAGGTTTCACAAGCTTTACTATTACTCTAGGTCCTTCAGGATCTATCTCGAAATAGTCTAGCCCTTTCAAAGGCAATCTTACTCTATCGAGTACAGGTTTTAAAGCCTTTACGGCAAGAACAGCTATTTTGCAGATATCATCTTCGCTTAACTCCTCGCCTAAAACTTCTCTAACTTTACTCTTACATCCCATCCCAATTCACCTCTTTTTAACCCTAATAACATCAATTTCTTCCTCCTTTACCAACTCTCGCAGCACTCTCTTGTAATAGGCTTTTTCGCCCAACTTAACCGCAATGTAGAATGGTAGGTACAATAGTATGGCTATGGCAATCATTCCTAAGCCGCTAGGATCGGGGGAAATAACTGCGCCTATAAACAACATTACAACAAATGCTATCTTCATAGAATCCTTGGAAAATATTGAGGGGTCAAGTATGCCTCCTGCAAGTAGATAGTACATTATCAAGGGCACTTGGAACACTATACCCAACGCCAATGCAAGCTCTATTGTTAGAATCACCACATCGGAAACCGATACTCTAATTATCGCTTCATAGCCTTGTGGTACAAAGAATGGGTAAAGGGACAAAGTTATCTTTAGCGTCCAAGGAGCCACAATGTACACGGCAAGCCAAACACCAAACAAAAATAGCCCAACACTCACAACCACTAATTTCTTAATCATCTTCTTCTCATGTGGATACAATGCTGGTTCTAAGTAGGCCCATACTTCTCTAGCTACTATAGGCGATGCCCCCACCAAGCCAAGCAAAAGTGCTGAGAGGAATATTATCTGGAAGGTTTCAAAGGGAGATTCTGGCATTATTACCACGTTGTAGGTTTTCCCGAACAATCCAACCTGTTTAGGCAAAACAGTTTGTATGATGAGACTCGGAAAATACGATACCAGGGGCACATAAACACCACTATTAAAATTCCAGTTTGCCGGCAACACCGACAATACTACAGACGATATAAGCACAGCACACACTATACGACGCAGCCTAATACTAAGCTCGACAATGTGATCCCATAGAGGAGCTTCACGTTCCCTCACATCCTCAGACGTATCACCTCCCGATCTTTTCGCACCCCCCATGCCATGAGCACCCTAGTTGTAGATGCAAACCTCCAACTGGGATAGTGCAGATGAACCCCTACAAAATAGGTTGAGGTGGGGGTGGATGATTGGGCGCCCGGGAGATTATCCCACGGCCACTGAACAAGACGTGGAGATGTTGAAGGGCCGCAGCCTAATAAGACACCCCGCCCTCTTCAACTTTTAGGGTGTAAAGTTGGATGTGCCTAGGAGTTCCAGGTAGAGTTGTTGAGGTCAAGCCGGATGGCCTTGCAATAGTCGATTTTGGCGGTGGATTACGTTACGAAGTTGATGCAACCACGTCTCCTGAACAGGTAAAACCAGGTGATTATGTCATAGTGCATGCTGGCATGATAATAGCGAAACTTGATCCGAAGACTGGAGAAGAAGTTTTCAAAAGATATATGGAGATAGTAAAGCAGATTGAAAACCTTATGGGTGACTCTCTTGAGTAGGTTAGCGTATAGGCTACCTCTATCGGACAAGATTACACTTGCCCATGGAGGAGGTGGCATTGAAACAGAAGCTATGATAGAGTGGCTTTTCCGTAGACTTGTTCCAAAAGAGTTTTGGAAGACAAAAGATGGATATGGACTTGATGTACTCGATGATGCTGCAGCCATAAAGATTGATGGGTTGGGCTACATAGTTATTAGTGCCGATTCCTTTACTGTTAGTCCTCCCTTCTTCCCAGGAGGAGATATCGGACATCTAGCTGCAAGTGGAACTATAAACGATGTGCTTATGATGGGTGCTAGACCTATTGCTGCTCTCGACACAATAGTTGTAGAGGAGGGTTTTCCTATCAGCGACCTAGAACGCATAGTGAAATCAATGGTCAATGTTTTTGTTGAGAACAACGTTGCCGTCATTGGCGGCGATTTCAAGGTTATGCCTAAAGGAACTCTTGATAAAATAGTCATCTCAACCATAGGTATTGGCATTACAAAGGCGGAACCAATAGTTGATAGGGTTAGACCTGGAGACAAGATCATCGTTACTGGCCCTATAGCAGAGCATGGTGTGACTATTTTAGCGCTTAGAATGGGTGTGAAAAGTAATGAGTTGAAAAGCGATAGTAGACCATTAACAGACCTCATGATACCACTCATAGACCACTACCGTAGCGTAATACATGCTGCTAGAGATCCAACAAGAGGTGGAATTGCTATGGCCTTAAACGACTGGGCTAGAGAGTCCAACCTACTAATAGTCATAGACGAACAGTCCATCCCTATACGCGAACCAGTTAAAGCATATGCTGAAATGCTCGGCGTTGACCCCTTGACATTGGCATGTGAAGGTGTAGCTCTTCTAGCTGTAGAAGGTTCAGCAGCTGAAGAAGTATTAGACTTCATACATAGTCTAGGCTATAAGCAAGCCGCTATAATAGGCGAGGTTAGACGTTCGGAGCGGTTTAAAGGTAAAGTAGTGTTAAAAACTAGTGCTGGTGGTTTGAGAATAGTAGATCCACCTTCAGGGGAAATAGTGCCACGAATATGTTAAGTGAAAAGTCTAACTTCAAGAAGCAACATTTATACGGTTTGAACAGCCATATCCCCCTTCGGGTGCCACCTCAAATGTCGTTCTTACAGGGATGGGAACCCATTATCATTCTAGCTATAATCCTGCTGATTTTCGGCCCAACAAAACTACCACAATTGGCTAGAGGGCTTGGACAAGCACTATACGAGTTTAGACGCGCATCACAAGGACTTATCGAGGAAGAGAAAAAGTCTGCTAGAAAGGAGGAAGGTAAGGGAGAGACTAGCTCAAAGTCAAGCATTGATGAAGAAACTCTTAAGAAGCTAGCCGAAAAGCTTGGTATAAGCACTGAGGGTAAGAACATCGATGAACTTCGCAAAGAAGTTATAGCCAAAGCCAAGGAGAAAGGATTAGTTTAACGTGATTCTAATGGCCTATACTTGAGTCCTAGGGGGCCTCTGTAGATAGCTCTAGGCCTCAAAATCTTATTATTTTCCAAATATTCGATTATATGTGCAAGCCAGCCTGCTGTTCTCGAATAGACAAAGACTGGTAATTGGTTCTCTGGCCTAACACCCATTATAAGTAGTAGAGTTGCAGCCCAGAAATCGACGTTAGGGTAGACACGTTTAGCAGCAAGAGTTTTAAGAGCGTGTAGCTCCAAAGCTATAGCCTTCAAATACGCTTCTCTCAAACCATTATTGTTTAAAGCGAGTTTAGCTGCTAATCTCTTGAGAAGCTTAGCACGTGGATCATAAGTCTTGTAGACGCGGTGTCCAAACCCCATTAGCTTTTCTTTTTGTGCTAGCTTCCTAGACACATATTCTTCGACTTTTTCTAGGGGGATAGCCTCAAGCATACGTGCAACTTTTTCTAGAGCTCCACCGTGAAGAGGGCCTTGTAAGGCTGATATTGCTGCCTCTAATGCGTAGAGTAGGCTTGAAAGAGTGGAGGCTACCACTGTAGCTGCAAATGCTGAAGCTGATAAGCCGTGGTCTGCATAGACTATTAGAAGTTTATCTAGTATGTGTATGTGTTTCTGCATACAATCGCTAACAAGCGCTTTACAGAGTAATTCTGCGCAACTTGCCTCCAAGTTTTCCTCTACAATGTTAGGGTCTAGAGAGACAGCATAAGCTGTTAGAGCATGTACCAATCCCAATATCTTGGGTGCAACTGCGAGAAGCTCGTCTACAACTACCTGTTTTCCTCTAAATCTCGGCCATGAATCAACATATTTTGTTGCTAAAATAAGTCCAATTTTAATTCTATCGAGAGCGTTCTCGGTCGAAAGCCTACTAACCTCCTCTATAACCTCTAGAGCAGTTCTCCTACCCTCGAACATGTGCTCTTTAAACTTTTCGAGATCGTGTGGAGAGGGAAGCTTGCCGAAAAGTAGTAGGTATGCTGTCTCCTCATAGGTGGAATTATTGAACAAATCTACTATGTTGTAGCCTCTGTAGTAGAGCTCGCCTTTCTCACCATCAATATAGGTTATCTTCGTGTACTTAATGGGCACATTTTCTAGGCCAGGTATTGGCTCTCTAAACTCCAATTGCAACCCCTAGAATTTGACACTTGGCATGGGCAGGGGATATACGGTGAGGCAAGATTACAACCGATCAATTAATGCTGTGTTTTATTTCTGTTTTTGCACAGGTGTACGAGACCTACTATACCTAGGGTGAAGCGCTCTTATCCCCTCCACTATTAGCAGACACGTGCCATATACCATTCCTTTTTCCGAGTATGCTTGTGCTATTTTTCTCCAATCCATGCGAACAATTATAATGCTAACAACAATGCTTATCACTATAATTGCTAGCGTAGATAGCATACTGGCTGTTGCACCTTCCGCTCCAAACTCTGCTACAAGTTCCGTTATTGCAGAGCCGAAAACAGCAACTATACCGGTCAACACTATCTTGCCAATAGCAACTGCCAAGAAGTATAGCTTAATGCTATAGCCTGCAACCCCTAGAGGAATGTAGAGTAGGTCGTCTGGTAGTGGTAGTGCTGCAAAAAGTAGTATTGCTACAAACATGCTCTTCTCAAACAGTTTGACAAAAACATCGAGATTCTCCTTAGTATCCTCTGGCAAGAGCATGTGGACGCTGCGACCCAACATGTAGACTATAAGTTTTCCTATGGCTGCTCCAAAACCGCCACCTAAAACAAGCAGTATTTTCCCCCATAAACTATCTACATGGCCAGCAAAGACTGCAATCACTATTAGGTATGGAACCGCCATGTACGGTATCGAGTTGCTGACAAGAGAGATTATGAATGAAGCTAAGAACGGCTGGTCTTGGACAACATCGAGTATAGCATCTAACAAATTGGCGAAGTTCAACTTTTTCTCCGAACAACACTAGTTGAAAGCTTGAGAGAATAATAATAATTGCTATCTTTCTAACTTTGAAAGAACAAATGGTAGTACCAATTCGTCATGTACAGCTCTTACCGCCTTAAATATACAGTTGTCGTCTACAACTATAGTTAGACTTGAACCTTGAAGGCCTATTGCAACTCCGAAAACATTGCAACCT
>DQUB01000123.1 GCA_015662475.1 Pyrodictium sp. | reverse complement strand
GAAAAGCTTATGAGGGCGAACGTACATGGCAACTTGCTGCCAAAATACTTGATACAAAAAGGATAGTTGTGATGTTCTTAAACGATTTAAAAACTATATTGGAAACAACCAATCTAGCACCTAGTATTGCAGAGGAAATAGATAAAGTAATCAACTCTTTCAAAAAGCCTCTTACTGACCTATCATACATCCTAGAGGTTCTAAGAGATGCATTCGCATTACAAGTACCTCGAAATGATATACAAGAATATGCTGATTATGCAAAGTTTGTATCTTTAAGTGAAGAAGAGAGAAACGAAATAGTAAAGATAATTGGAAGATTGCCCTTTGACGAGATAAACTCAATAAAATGTTCAACATCGGAAATTATTAAAAGCTTGAGCTCACTAAAGAAGGAAACTCTAAAACATATAAGAGTTCTCCAATACAATCTACATAAAATATGCGATAAAGCACAAGATACGTTAGAAGATATTAGGGAAGTTGTTGAAGAGCTTGCAAGTAAAGGCCTAATTAAGGTAGAGACTGTAAATAATCTTAAATCGTTGCTAAGTCAAATAAGATCCTTAGGTAGGAGTATATGTGAAGTAGCAGAGAAAATAACCAATATTACAAAATATTTTGAGTTATATGGCGACCACAACTCTGTAAAACCAATAGAGCTATTAGCAATACTTACGGGGAAACCGTACTATTCATATTTAACGCGTGCAGGTGCACAACAGATCATATTGGAAGTAGGCTCACATGAGAAACGAGCTGAGGATCCTGTTTCTGCTCTTTGGAAATTAGTGCCATTATCCATTTTATAGCTGATATGTAGGTGTCTCTTCATGCTCAGCAAAGACACTATTTTTACACTCTTGCTTCCAGTAAGTGAAGTTAAACTAAAAGGAGCAGGAAAGAACGAAATAATAGTTAAAGCTTACGCTATTGGTAAGGCCAAACACGGTGTTTTTGCCGAGGAGTTATGTAGAGAGCGAACCATAACATTTGGTCAAAAGAGAATATACTGTTTGGACGAGTTATCGGCGTATATTGCTTAAAGAATATTCGGTGAAAAAGCAGCTGAAAAGGTGAGACAGAGTGCTACAGCAAAAGAACTTGCTGATTTAAAACTGGGCGAAGATGTATTGGAAGTGTATTTACCCTCATATCTTGAAATTCTAACATGTATAAAGAACTTTCTCAATGAGATGAGACAGAGATGCCCCTTATATATAGTATTTACGATCCAATACTTTTAGCTTTAAAGATAAACATAAGAAGATTGCAGGTAGAGGATCAAGTAGACTATATGCTAGCATTTGTAATGGGCTATCCCGATAGAGGCTTCAGTCCACCACCTATACAAGAAGAGCAAGAAAATCTACCAGTTGCAATATGCGATAGATATGCTGGCGAACAAGGCATTGCAATATTTATTGGTGTTAGTTTGAAAGAGGGAGTTCAACTTCCTTATGGAGAGGGCTGTTGGGCTATAAGGTGTCCTCTGGTACAGATATACAGGACAATAGTAGGCAAATCCAAGAATAAGTACCAACGTACTATTAGTATACTCCACCGCATATGCAAACGTATTGAACAATGTCATAAAAAGCAATTATCGGATTCGGATATAGCAAAGAATGGCATAATAGCCACTAACGTTATGACGTACTTCTTGCGTTCTAAACCCAATCCATATATTGTCACAAGCTTAGATGTAGAGCCTATAACCAGCATCTCGTTAAAATCTTTTACAAGTCCTATTGAGTCTATAACATTGTACCGAGGAGACATAATACTCGCCATAAGCACTATTAATATTTTGTTGCCTAAGCTAAAGCTAAGCCTTCTATACCCATTGCCAGTTCGCTTGAAAGCAACATATTATTCAACTTACTATTTAAATATCAAATTTAATCAACAATACCTAACCGACTTATCCAACAAGTATAAGGAGGAAATACTACACGCTCAACCAACTAACAATACATTTAGAAACCTTTTTGCAAAAATGGTTTTAGCATGTGCAGGTTTTCTAGATAAACAGAAATGGGAAACAATAGTAGGCAATTTAAGAAGTAGTTCAGATTCCATTAGGAGAGCTGCACTCCAAAAACTAGCTAAACGTGCAGTTTATAGCATAAAGAGTGTAATGAGAGGTGAATCATATGTCCTATCATTGTCAGGTCTCTATCGAGGTATAGAATTTCTAGTAAGGCTAGCGATTGAGGATTCGAGTGGCTATCTTAATAAGGCTTATCAGCTAATGGATGAGGCCATCAATAGTAACGAGTTTATGAATCTAATGCGCGAATACATAGAGTACGTGTTACGTTTTACACTAGCTCACATACTAGCATATGCTACTACAGTTGCAACAGGCTTAACGGAAGGGATAGTGCTATATGTGCGGTTCAACGAGCCTTTACTAGTTGAAGCTAGACAAGGCGGCTTTGGACATCTACTAGGTTTAAGCCCTAACTATTTAGCAGAATCGTTAAAGATTACTAGCCGCTTAGGCGATGAAGCATGGCAAAGAATTATTGATGCTAGGAGGAGACAATATAAATCAACCTACGAATTGCAAACCAATTATGCTGTTGAATCTCACGTTCTTGAAATATTAGCATTAAAAGTAGCCATGACATATGGTGTTACAAGGCCACCTGCTAGCAAAATCCAAGATGTAGTGTACACGTACTTGCCTGCTTGGCTTATTAGAGGCGTGCTTACATATGATAAACTAACAGGTTACGTAAAAGAATTTGGCATCTCCAATAATGTTGCTATGGATAGCTTGACATGGAGCAACTTAATGCCCGAACTACTACCATCATACTTTGACATCGACTTCATCGATGCAAATACATACCATATAGCAGGCATTGATAGCTGGGCAGGAGATCTCGAGAAACACATATTCAACATGTATGAGCTTGCAAAGCCAGCTATAGTCGACTTAATAGGCAGTCTAGAGGGAAAAAGAATTGACAATAGAAATTACCGATCTTAGCCCCGTTGGCGGGTGGTTGAGAACATTAATTTTTAATGCTAGACGATGCTTTATAGCTATAGTATCACATGTACATGTCGATGTTTTAAATTTGATAGACAGCATGCTTGAATTGAACAATAGCGTTGGCGTTATAGTGTATTCTAAACTGATAAGTCGGAGTAAAGAAGCAAGATTGAAGTTTAAACGATTGTACCTTTTAGCAGAACACCATCATTACAAATACTATCTCGTCGACTCTAGCGACTATTTAATAGCTGCAAAAGGCACCGCGAATTTAACACCATCAGAATTAAATGATACTACATTAAACGCTCTCGACATTGTAGTATCGAAACCTGCTGAAGCTAGAAACCATTACCTGTTTGTTAAAATAGCAAATACGTTTCGAAATCTAGTGCCACACTATGCCGATGTTTGTCCTAGACCTTGTATAAACCTTATAGAAATGTTGTTGTGGTAGTAGATTACTACTTTGCGATTTCTTGTATTTTTGCTAGTCTTTTGGTGAGAGGTTCTAGTATGTTGTGTAGTGTTGGGTTTTCTGCGAGTTTTTTGAGTTCGTGTGCTAGTATTCTTCTGGCTTCTGCTGTGAGTTTTCCGTAGTGGTATTTTAGCCTTCTATTGTGTTTCTTTTTCTCTCTCCATTTTTCGGGTTCTATTCTGCACATGTGTATGTACAGCTGTTTCCATCTCATAAGGCTGTTGTAGGCTTGCCTGTCTATTATCCCTCTTTGGGCGAGTTGTTTCCAGCATTTTTCTCTGGTTATGAGCGTGCAAACCCAACACCCTATCCTAAGGTTTCCACCGCCATACACTCTACGTAGCTGTTTCCAGTCGGGGTCTTGCCAGACTGGTTTGTGGGATAGTATCCAGTTCCAGACATCGTGCGTACGCCAGTTTTGCAAGGGAGCGTAAGATACACCTCCCAAGCTGTCTCTCCTGATTATCCAGGGGTCTTGGGATGCTCTCCTCCTTCTATGGGGTGCTTCGCCATCACGTACTCCAGATATGACTGCTAGCTCTCCACTTGTCCAACGCCCAAGCATTCTCTGTAATGCCTCTCTCACAGGTCTTATCTTCCAGCGATCTGTACACCATCTAAAGTGGGGTGAGGGTGCAGGATAGCCCTTTACAAGCACCATCTCAACAAGACTTTCACGTGGCTCTACCACTACGGCTTCTACAGGCAACCCATGCTTCTCTGCAAGCCTGTTTATAGAGTTTATGACCTGTAAAGCGTAATAGCGTATTGGTGGAGGATCTAGTAGTGTATCCGCATAGACTATAATAACCTTGTCTGGATGATTCCTTGCCTCCAGTAGGTAGCGTAAGGCAAGATCCACAACTACACTACTATCTTTACCGCCACTAAACCCTATACTCCAAAACCGATGACCCTTAGAAGCCACCTCAAACACACGATACACAGCACTCGGCACTCTAGCCAAAACCAAGCCTCCACCACCCAAAACGCCATGCTCAATGTCTACTGCTACTCGTATTCTATAAACCTAGGCTAGGATCAAACCTGAACACCATCCATCCTGGTTTAGCCCTCACGTAGGGTCGAGAGGCGACTCTCCCAGTCTGCAAGACTATGTTATCGCATGAGCTGAGCTTGATGAGGACATCGAAAAGCTGCTTATAGCCGTAAGTTCCACAGGGGCAAGTGTCCTAGGAGAACCAAATAGTGGGCTAGAGCACGGCAATCTCCCTATGGATTGCCAGAGGCTTTTTACCACTAGGACAGAGGTATAGAGGTGCT
>DQUB01000039.1 GCA_015662475.1 Pyrodictium sp. | reverse complement strand
GCACCAGCAGGTGTTGTTGCTGTTGCAGTTTCAGTTGCAGCTTCTCCACCCACAACAGTAAAAGTTGTAGATGCTACAACCTCTCCCATACCAGTTGCAAGCTCTAAAAGGTAGTCGCCAGGCTTTTCTGGCGCTTCAACCTCGAAAACAGCTCTCCCCTCCTCATCAACAGTCACACTGATAACACCTGGTGCACCTACAACATCACCTCTATACACACGGGTTATTGTCAGATTGACAGCCTCACCCTCAGGACCAGTAACAAACAGTAGTAGTGTATCGTAGGGGTACTCGGAGTAGACGGTAATGTTGAACCTTTCGCCTGGCATAACAACGCTCTTAGAAACCTCTAGAGCATATGTTTGTGCATAGCAGCTAACCGGGCCAACAACCAACAAAGCAAGCATCAGCAGAACCGTTAATCGTGATAGTAGGTGTTGCATTCCAATCACCTTCACCAGTTATAATGGTAGCACATATGGTAGGGGTAGGGTAAGCTCACACAACTCTACTAATCCTAATATTCGTGGTCAAATCAACCAATATTCCTCCAACAACAATAGTTTCAAACCCGCCAGCCCCACCACCTCTACCCCTTCCTTCCGGCACAATACAAATACCTACAATTTTTACTTCATCGCCAACCTCTATAGACTCGGTAACATTTACCGCATCTACAAACTTGTTATCAGGCTCAACATACCATAAAGCACCTGGCAAAACAGCTAAGATAAAACTCCTATTAGCTGTTTCAAGTAGTAATGTCCTACCAGCAACTCTCACCACAGTACCATCTACAACACATGGGCTAACGTGCTTCTTCGCATGCCTACCTTTACCTACATGCTGCCCATATACTGCAGCTTGTGCTAGCTCATCATGTCCAACATCTACTCCATAAACATTGTAGACGTTGTGTGCAAAAGCATAAGCAATTATAGCCAAGAAGATCGCAGTGGTGGCCATAATCATAGCAGCAACCAGCAATCTCACCTTCATACTATCCGCCACTAACCTTTTTCTCAACATGTGTGGTATATAAACACTTCCAAGGAAGTGTTTTTAGCTAAGAAAGCAGCAGATATTCTTGGCTGTGAAGAGGGCTGGTATTGCCGAGACAGTCTATGAGGATGGACACCAGCACTGAGCCATAAAAACTAATCCTATTTCCAATTTTCAAGCCAGACAATTAAATTAAAGATTTAGATAGTTAACGATGTCTTCAACTCCCTTAAAGAGCAGCAAAGATAGCAAATATTCTTATTCTACTTTTAGATTTGATTAGAGGCAGTCGTTTTGCACCAATTTTAGCTGTTTTAGTTTAGCTTATAAGGTGTTGTTTGTACTACAACTCTTGTAAGGGTGTTTTAGCCATTATCTTCTCAGGAGCTGTATTGCTGGAGTGTTGGCAGGGTGGTTCTAGTGAGTAAACGGCGTGTTAGAGGGCTTGAAGCTACGAAGTTGTTTTGGCAGGTTGCCCCTACAACGTATTGGTGTCCTCGTTGTGGTGTTCCTCTTCTTCGTGGTAGTAGGTGTCCTCGCTGTAATGCTATTCCTATGAAAGTCTATGCCACGCAGCCTAGAGATCTTCGTCCTGCCTATGAGCGAGATGTTGCTATTATTAGAGAGGCTCTTGAGAGAAGCTATGGTGCTAGGGTTGCACGTAGGTTGATGCCGTATGATGGTCTCTACCTGTTGAACAAGATACAGTATTTTGATGCTGCTGATGAGGTTATTAGTGGTGGTTATGTTATTGGGGTACGCTACTACGATCCTTTTGATGGTCGTTGGCATTTTCGTATTACGAGATTTGGCGCTTCTCTCATACTGCTTGAGAACCTGCCAGGCTATGGTAGGGTCCGTGTCCGTCTTCGTGAGGGTCGTGTGCTTGAGCGGGGAGATTTCTACGAGCTTGTTGAGCCTGATGGTGATGCTGAATGGATTGCCGTGGAAGATTTTGAGGGGAGACAGGGTATTGCAAAGAGAATTGGTGAGGGCCGTTATCGTGTTGGGAATGTCTGGTGGAAGCTCCACATATTAGAGAAGATTAGAGGTGCTAGTTTACACGATGCTGTTGTAGTCAATAAACAGTTTCTCGAGGAGATGGAGCAAGAAGCGCTCGAGTTTATCAAACGTGAGCTTTCATCGAGGTCTGGTAGACCTGTTGCAATGTTTAGTGGTGGTAAAGATTCGACAATAGCTGTCTACTTGGCTGCACAAGCAGGTGTTAGGGAGGCAGTGTTTGTTGATACGGGTTTAGAGCATCCAGAAACAATTGACACTGTTGAGAGGGTAGTAGAGAAGATTGGTGTTAATCTGCATAGGTTTGAAGCTGGCGATTTGTTCTGGAGACTTGTGGAGAAGATGGGGCCTCCAGGTAGAGATTATCGGTGGTGTACTAGGCTATTGAAATTGGCTGTTTTGTCCAGGGGCTATCGTAGGCTAGGCTATACGCGTATCATCTCGATAACAGGGCAGCGTGCTGTAGAATCAACTTCTCGTGCACAAGCTGGACGTGTTGCTCCTACAGGTCCACCTAATCCTGAAGGTGTTATGCTATCACCAATATACAATTGGAGTAGTCTTGCTGAACACCTCTACATAGCATTCCGCAGACTACCCTTACACCCACTCTACTGTGAAGGTTTTGAGAGGATAGGCTGCTACATGTGCCCGATAGGCAGGATTCCAGAGTACGAGTATGTTAAGAGTAGGCATCCTGACCTCTGGCAGCGTTGGGAGCGTGTCTTAGCCCGCTACGCTTCTACTCATCGTCTCCCAAAGATCTGGATTAAGCTGGCTCTCTGGAGGTGGCGCTACAGGTATCCTGGAGACCTAGAGCTGCAGTTGGCAAGACGCGGCTATAAAGCGAGAGAGCTACTGGTTAAAGCTCTAGGTATGCCCGTAACGCTAGACACTACAGTAGAGCCTCCAGAAGCTCTTGTGCTTGAAGTTGACAGTGTTGATCCAGAACATATTGCCGGTCTAGGGAGAACCCTAGGCTACAACGTTGAGAAGGTTGATGGGAACAGTGTAGTGCTTTGGAAGGAGGAGGAAAAGGGTAAACTGCGTTTTGAGGTTGATAGAAGGCCTGCCGTGAAAGTGTATGAGGGTGGGAAACCAGCTCTCTTCGACGCTCTAAGCCTCGTCTACATGGCTGGCAGATGTCTTGGAGAGAAGTGTGGTCTTTGCGAAGCAATATGTGGTAAGAATGCTATACGTGTTGAAAATGGTAGGCCTAGGGTAGATCCTGGCAAGTGTGATTCGTGTAAGCAGTGTGTCATGATATGTCCGGCTGTTATGAAGGCTCTATCAGCACTTCGCCTCATAGAGTATGTTGGGCAGAGTATTGGTGAAGGCTCAGCCTAGAATGTATTTAGAACTCTAATATTCGTTGTATGGGGAGGATCTTGGAACGATACCTCATAATTCCAAGTGGAGAGGTAATGTTGAAGTCAAAACGTGTTCGCCCTCGCCTACTAATGTTGCTGCGTAGAGCTGTAGAGGATGCCCTTGCTAGGCATGGTAAGAGGCTGGTTTGCTGGAGCTTGTGGGAGAGCAGAGTATTTGTTGAATGTGATAGTGATTGTGGAAGTGTGCTTGCCAGAGTATTTGGAGTCTATCGTGTTGTACGTGTGCGAGGTATGCTGGAAGGCTTCAAGACACTTGACGATATATCGGTTTGGGCTGAGAAACTGTTTCGAGAAGATGTGAAGGGTAGAAAGTTTGCTGTTCGCGTTAAGAGAAGTGGAAAACATGGTTTTACAAGCCTAGACGTGGCTAGACAGGTTGGAAGTAGGTTGAAACCCTATAGTAGTGGTGTAGACTTGGAAAACCCCGACATAGAGGTCTTTTTGGAGGTTAGAGGCGACAAAGTTGTAGGCTATACAGGAGATGATATCATAGAAGGTGTTGGAGGTCTCCCAGCTGGTAGTGAGGGACGAGCACTCTCACTCTTCTCTGGGGGAATTGACACGCCAGTAGCAACATGGTATGTTGCTAGAAGAGGTGTGCTAGTAGACATGCTACACGTGGTAGTGTCTAGTCCTGCAAGCGCTTTCTACGCTTTTGAAACAGCTAAACAGCTTTCAAAAGAGTGGCTGTATGGCTATAGACCGAAAATGTACGTGGTTGAACTAGGCAGGGTATTCCTTGAGGTGCAAAGAAGGGTGAAGAGGAGTTTGAGGATGGTTGTGTTGAAGCTCATCTTTTACATGCTAGCAGCAATATATGCTAGGAAATACCAGTACCACGCCATAGTGACTGGTGAAAGTATAGGGCAGACAAGTAGTCAGACCCTACAAAACCTCTACACCATCCACGCTGTTCTCGAAGAAACTCTATCCATTCCCGTGTTAAGACCACTTGCAGGGCTAGATAAGGAGGAGATAACCGAGAAAGCAAGGTTCATTGGAACCTACGAGTATTCAGCACGTATGCCCGAGTATAGTGCTCTGGTTAGAGAGGGAGCAACAACAAGAGCTAGAGTTGAAGATGCTGTAAAAGAGTTCGAAAAGATAGTTGATGTGGTGGAAGAGTATGCTGGTAGAGTGGTTGAGCTAGACCTTGTAGGCGATGGGGTTGAAGCTCTCTTGCAGAAAATGCCATTAGACATACACTACATACCATGGGATGCCAAAGTGTTTAGAGTTGATGCAAGCTACGAATATCCAGGCTCGCAAACTCTCCCGGACAACCATGAGGTCCGTATCGAGCACAAATGGCAACCAGTGGTCATATACTCGGACGATCCCAGTATGGCAAAAGATGTTGCTAGAAAGCTTAGAGGTCTAGGCTTAAACGCTTATGCACTTGCACTATCCTCTAGCGAGCTTAGAGAGTTGGAGGAAAGTGGTGGTGCTAGAATAAACGTTGAGCCTGGAGGTATGTGAGGCTATCTACACAATCTTTCCAACTCTTTTGAAAGACATG
>DQUB01000064.1 GCA_015662475.1 Pyrodictium sp. | reverse complement strand
TAGATTTCTTCGACTTTTGAAACACCTATAAGCTGTCTAACATCATAGTTGCTAAGGACTAGACCATCGCGTAACAACATGTTCAACGTTTGATCATCAAGAGGCAATGTTTCTAGCTTTGGTATAGGCTTTACAACCAAAGCGAGAAGCCTATCTCTAAGCTTCTCTGCTAACTCAACAACACTTCCATAAGATGTCAGAATTGGTATGCTTGTCACTTCAACCCCATTCAAAGTAAAAGTTTTGTGTATCGGAACTATCCGTAACTTCCTAAACCATTCGATAATTTTTGGAGACTCGTAACCCAGCCATTGCGAGAGTGCATACAAACCTTTAATCGCTGCAAAACTAAACATTTGAAAATCTTCCAGTTTACCGGACACCAGAAAGATTGCTAATACCGGGACGTTTGGAGGTAGAATTCTGCCTAGCTTTTCTTCAAGCAGGTTTAGAAATGCTTGAAATTCTACAGCTCTAGCAAACACAATGCCTGGAGTGAACAGCGAAACAAATAGTGTAAAGAGAATTGCAACCGTTAGCAAACGTGTGCTAGGCATAACTATCTCCAAGAGGCTTAAACCTTTACGAGATAGAATCTATTTTAACGTTTTTCCTTGTGGGCTTACACGGGAAAAACTCATATTTTACACGCTTTAGTCGAGACATGTGGTGTAAAATAGTGAATTTAGTCGCACTCCTAATCTACTCATCTGCACTAGTTATTCTGTCAGTTGCAATAGCCTATATAGTGTATACGTACCTGAAGAGTTCAAACATCGAAAATGCCAGTATGTTTGCAGCCATTGCAGGAATTTCGACGCCATTGTCTGTTATTGCGCTATTGCTCCTAAAATATCTGCAGTTTCTAACAGGATATTTTGGTCTTATTGGACAAGTGCCTTGAAAGTGTAAGAAAGAGTAGTCTAGCAATTCTTCGAAACCTGCATGGCTAACGCACTCCAACTTTTTAACCCTCAACTTTCTCTATTTTTATCCCCCAATAAACCAGGGATGACTGCGAGGTCCCCTCGCCCCGACACCAAGTTGGTGAGGAGTTAGCCCCAGAAGGACCCCACGTCTACTTTTCGACCACCTGTACGTACTCTGGTAGCCAGACGAGAAGCTCTTCTACTACCTGGTCGGGATCGCTGATCTCTTCTACCTCCTCTTCTTCACCCGATATTATGCCTTGTATAGCGTGTACTATTGCTGATAGTATGAGTGTGTAGGATTCACCTATCAACTTGGACAGCTCGTTTGCGGCTTGAGAGATTCTCTCCCAGACATTCTCCCCCTCCAAGCCTATGCAGAAGTCGTCTGGCTCTTCTAGACCAAAGTGGCAGATTACGTATTTGTTGCTAGCATTGATTCTAAGTCCTATGACGAGATGACCCCTGTACTCTTCCCTGCCAAGATATCTGTTTGAGAGCATTTCCACCAGTTCTCGTAGAGGGAATTTTGAGAGAGGTTTTCCCTGCACACTTCCACGCAGTTTTATACCGCGTAGAGGTTCTAGTGCACGATAGAGATCATCATATCTTATGGTTACTTGGACTGGCATATGCCTGCACCCACGACAAAAGAGGTTATTGGGTCGGGAATACGTGTACGTGTCAACTTAGCCTTCAACCAC
>DQUB01000193.1 GCA_015662475.1 Pyrodictium sp. | reverse complement strand
CTTGGTGTTGCTGATTTCAAGGAGCTAGTACCTAGGCTTACGTTCGTTGAAAAGAAGGAGAGAGCATATGCATATCTTGTAGGAACGCCAGCAAATCTAAGAAGACCAATACCAGACATAGATGCAAAGGTAATCATTGAAAGCTTGAAATAGCCTAGCTGTCCAGCTAGCACTTCTACAACAGACTAAACACGCTAAGGGTTAGAGGCAACTGTTGCCATATGAGAGCTTGACGTTGATGGTGGAGGGTTATCCATGTGTGCGATATCGTCGGCGGGTAACGGGCTTAACGATATTGTAGCTGCTAAGGATATTTGTGAATAGCTTGAAGAACGTTTAGACTGTGGGCAGGTTCAAGGCTTCTTAAGGTTATGTCTAATCGAGGCATTGTTCTGGGATGCTGAAGTCTTCTGCATGGATGTTTTTGGAGGTTGTGGTTTTTCCTTTTCTGTTCTAGGTGTTTTGTTGGAAGTGAAAGGTATATCTACCTCGGGGTGCGAGGTAGTGTTTGGTGGTGGTTTGTGGATGATGTGATTTTGGCTACTATTGAGTATATTCCGGGCTATCGTATTGTCAAGGTGTTGGGGGTGGTTACTGGGAATACGGTGCGTGCTAGGCATATTGGGAGGGATATAGTGGCTGCTTTGAGAAATATTGTTGGGGGAGAGATTAGAGAGTATAGCGAGTTGTTGGAGAGTGCTAGAAGTGTAGCGCTAGAGAAGCTTAAGGAGAAGGCTAAGAAGATGGGTGCAAATGCTGTTGTGGGCATAAGGTTTAGCACGTCTAGCGTGATGGCTGGTGCGGCTGAGATTCTTGCTTATGGTACAGCAGTTGTGGTTGAGAAGGCTGAATAAGCTCTTGGTGGGTTCCCGTTGATAGAGGTTGTTGTCCCGATAGCTACGGCTGTGTTTTCGCTCTTGGTTCTTGTGGTGTTGCGTTGGGTTGTAGGTAGAGTGTTGTATAGTGCTTTTGTGCTAGGAATTGGTCTGCTTGTGCTTACGCTAGTCATACAGCCGCCTATCCAGTATATGCCAGTTCTATTGCTTGGAATAGACTTGGATAACGCGCCATTTCCTGTGGTTGCTGTCGTACTGTTGTATGCGGCTTTGGTGTCAGGTTTTCTCCAAGAGCTGTTGAAGCTTCTAGGGGTGAAGGGTAAGGCCATAGGCTATGCGTTGTGGCTTGGAGCTGGGTTTGGTTTGGGAGAGGCTGCTTTGGTAGTTCTAGGCCAGGTTCTAAGTATCGTGGCGGGTGTAGGATTTCGTTTGGATGTGGGTTTTCTAAGCATCTATGAGAGGCTCATGGCGATTCTATACCATGTGCTCTCATCAGCACTTCTATGCTACTTCTATGCTAGAGGGAAGGGTGCCATGATATACATGGTTGTTGCAACTATACATTCTCTAGTGAACTACCAAGCGGTTCTCTTAATGAGAGTCTTTGGGCTAACCTTCTAGCGCTAATCCCGGTATACTCTACAATCACAGTTGTCAACTTGTCTATGTTTATAGTGTGTTGGAGGAGGGTGTCTCCATGGTTGAAAGCAGGTATGTACTCTACGGCCTAGTTGCAGGAGCTGTATCTGGGGTAGTTGCTGGAGTAGCTGTTTTCCTAACTATGCCTACGGTAGACGAAGTACTAGAATACATACGCTCTTACAACATGGATGTGGCTAGGGTAGTGGAAGAGCTACCCAAAACATATCTAGCCGTGGTACTACGGCTATCTCCACTCATAGTATTTGTCTTCTCGTTGATGCTTGGTGCAGTGTTTGGAGCCGTATACGAGTACATCGACGAGAGGGTGCCTGGACCACCAGTATTGTCGGTGTTGCTGACAGGGCTAGTATATGCGGTAGTACTTGTAGTGCCAAACGTGGTGCTTGGGGCAGGCTGGCGAAAGATCCTTGTTAATACCGTAGTTGTACTATCATATGCAGTAGTTCTATTAGTGTTAGCGATGGTTAAACCCCCAACAACACAGGATGGGGAAAGGTATAGTGGGGTTGAAGGATAAGCATGTTCAGAGGATCATGAGGAGTATAAGAATGGGATTCTACACTCTAATCATACTTAGGCTGCTCGATAGATATGGTCCTCTATACGGGTACAAGATACTAGCTTTGATAAAGAGGTTGAGTGGTCAAGTACTTAATCCAAGTGAAAGCACCATATACGAGACGCTAAAAAGCCTTGAGAAAGATAAACTGGTAAGATCCTATTGGGCGGAATCAGAACTAGGTCCTCCAAGAAAATACTATGAGATAACGGGTAAGGGGAGAGAAACGCTAAAAAT
>DQUB01000199.1 GCA_015662475.1 Pyrodictium sp. | reverse complement strand
TCTCTAGCTCTTCGAGATCAAAACTTCCAACATATTTTAGCACGTCGTACACAGATTCGATGTGTTTTGCTCTTATGAGGTGGTCGTCTATCGGGTGCATCTTCTCTGGATCTACCAAGGTATACTTTCTAGTGAAAACGTATACGTTTACCCGCATTGTAGGCCCCAGCTACTGTTTCTGCGCAAAATACTTTTCAACGACTTTGTTCAACTCTTCGACAACCTGTGCTATTCTAGGATCTCTATTCCACGCTTCCACAATCTTTTTGGAGGCTTCTCGAAGCTCGTCTAGAGTTTTCACTTGGCCTAGTATAGCGAGATAGTCTTTTGCAATTCTTGCTCCATAGAGGTAGCCTAGATACTTCCTAGCTGTTCTCACAATATCTCTATAGAGCTCCCAAGACATCTTGATCGGCGCTTTTTCCTCGAATAAGAGTACTAGTGGTGGTTTCAACTTCCACTCTTTCTCGGGCTTCTCCTCTCGATAGCTCACCTTCTTCATCTTCTGCTTCAACACATCTAATGCAACGAGTATTCCGTGGAGTATTGCTATCGGGTGTGGTGGGCATCCTGGCACGTAGACGTCTACGGGTATTACTCGATCAACACCACCTTCAACGGCAAAAGAGTTGTACCAAACACCACCTCCACAAGCACAAGCGCCAACCGCTATAACCACTTTGGGGTCTGGAGTCATCCTATATACTCTCTCTAGGACGGGCCTATACTGCCTAGTTACAGGACCTGTTACGAGAAGTGCGTCTGCATGCCTTGGCGAGATCACAAGCTTTATCCCAAAACGTTCAACGTCGTAGAGAGGTGAGAGTGCTGCGAAAATCTCTATCTCACAACCATTACAGGATCCAGTATCAACTCTTAATACGTAGAGCGATCTTTTCAAAGTGTCGAAGATCTTCCTCCTAACCTCCTCCTCAAGCTTTTCAACACTTGTTGTCCTAGGCACAACCTTTGATTGAACTGCCATGTCTACCACCTCTTACCCACCACGTGTAGCTTCTCCAAGCTTTTCAACAAAAAATGATCTTCTACACTTCATGCACATGACAGTATACTTTGCGAGTTCCCTCATGATGTTGACCAGCTCTGATTTCTCGAGAAGCTTTTGTGCTAGCTCAACATGTCTAATGCTCACATCGAGATAGCTGTTACACTTAGCACAACTACCAAGCTTGAATTCTGCAACAACCGTCAAATCCTCTCTACTTCTAGCAGCAAGCTCAAACTCTCTAGAAAGCTCTATAGCGTTGACAGGGCAAACTTCTTGGCAACGTGCACAGAATATACACCTGTCATAGCATATAGTCCACCTTCTAACACCCTTCTCATAGTCTGTCTCAACCCTTATAGTCTCAGCAGGACAAGCATTTGCACAAGCACCACAACCTATACACACGCTGGCATCGAGTACCGGTCTACCCCTATACAGCTCGTCTACCTCAAACGGCTTCTCGGGGTAGGGGTGGGTAGCAACACCCCTTCTACTAGAGTACTCGACAAGTCTTATGAAGGACATGGAGAAACACCTCTAGAGCAGTTGTGGTGTGTGGGTTGGGTTTTGCGAAACCTTTCTAGAGAGGTGGACAAGCCTAGCATAGCTTACAGTGACGGTCTTCCCACTCTTCACATCAACGATCACAACACGCTCTGTACAGCTGTAGCAGGGGTCTAAGCTTGCAACAATCAATGGGAAGTCTGTGATTGTATAGTCTCTACTCATGTACGGTAGTGCTGGCCAGTTATTGTATGTTGCAGCTCTAACCCTCCACTTGTGCACTCTAGAGTCTTTGCCTATAACGACAAAGTGTACATTCTCACCTCTAGGAGCCTCGTCATAGCCAATGCCTTTAGCATACTCTACAAGCTCTATCTTCTCCTCATTCAGTATCGGGCCTCCAGGCAGTTGGTCTAAAGCATGCTCGACAATGTCTAGAGCATCTAGAACCTCTCTTGCACGAACCATAAGCCTTGAAAGAACATCACAACCACTCTCAACGGCTGGCTTCACCCTAATATACTTGTAGGCTGCATACGGGTGATCATACCTCACATCTCTAGGTATGCCAGAACCTCTAACGAGAGGACCTACAACGCTAAGTGCTCTAGCAACCTTCTTGGGTAGAATGCCTACACCCTCACATCTGCGCACGAAAAGCTCGTTTGAGGTGATTATGTCTATTGCTCTTTTGAACTCCTCACGTACAGTCTTTAGAAGCTCTATAACCTTCTTAGCCTTGTCTCTCGGAATATCCCTCCTAACACCGCCAACAAGGTTCATACCGTAGGTCTTCCTACCACCACTAAGTATCTCTGCAATCTTCATGATCTTCTCTCTAATCCTAAACAGCTCCATAAACCCCCAATCAAAGGCTGTGAGGTGACAGGCTATTCCAAGGTTCAGCATGTGGCTATGAAGCCTCTCCACCTCCAACATTATAGTTCGAATATACTCAGCACGCTCTGGAACCTCTATGTCTAGAGCATCTTCTACAGCTTCACAATAGGCTGTAGAGTGTGCATAGCCGCAAATACCGCAAACACGCTCAGCTAGAAAAGCTGTCTGGTTGTAGGTGAACCTCTCCTCAGCAAGCTTCTCCAAGCCTCTAAACACGTAGAACATTCGATAGTCGACATCAACTATCCTTTCACCGTCAACGAAAAGCCTAAACTGGCTAGGTTCGTCGGCTAAAGCGTGTATCGGGCTCATTGGAATCTGAACTATTCCCTCAGAAACCTTCTCCGGTCTAAACATGTAGGGTTTTGGTTGGCGAGGTGGCCTCTCATAGAACTTGAAGTCTTTCCTCATTGGGTAGAGGCCTTCAGGCCAATCATCTGGTAGTGCTAGTCTTCTCGGGTCAGGATGTCCTATAGGCTCTAAGCCTAGAAGATCTTTCACCTCTCTCTCATACCACGATGCTGCTGGAACCTTTGGCGTTGTAGACTTGAAGCTGGGATCGTCCCATGGAACCTTGGTGTATACTACTATCCAGGGTTTCCACTGGAGATGCCTAATATCCTCCTCGATGGATATTATGTAGTAGAGCCTGTAGTGGCTATCGATATTCCTATCGTCAGTGCCAACCATCGATGAGAGGTAGCCGCCAAGCTCCCAATAGACTTTCTCTAGAACCTCTGGCAGGTACTCTCTCTTAACCTCAACGTACACCTTGTCCTTGCCCTTCACCTTGATATCAACTATGGCTTCTCGAGGCAGCAGCTGTTTAAGACGCTCAACATATTTTTCTAGTACTTCGCGGGGTGAAGCTTCACCGCTCATACACCTTTACACCCCGCTGTTTCGAAGTTTACTTAGCAAAGTATATGTGTGGGGAAGCTATCTCCTTAGCTACTACTTCTGCGAGGCTTATATACTGCTGTACTAGCAGGAATAGGGCTGCAACAATGATGGATAGTAGTATGCATGCAATCTTGCAGCTTAAGAGGCCCTTCTCCTCGTAGACTTTTACAGCCTCTTTCTTCTCTTCCTCATGCTTATGCTCTTCTCCATGTTCGTGTGCACGTCCTCTAATGCCGCCGAAGATCATTACTATCATTCTCTGTATCAATGCTAGCTCTGCAATAATCATTACTATGAACACTATTACTAGCATTGGCACGCTCTTGCCGGCTGCGGCAAGGAATAGGTATACCTTGCTGAAGAAGCTTGGAGCTGGCGGCATTGCTATTAGGCCGAGAAGCGCAAGT
>DQUB01000212.1 GCA_015662475.1 Pyrodictium sp. | reverse complement strand
GTTTGATTAACAGATAGTTTCCACAATGCTGTTCTGGACATTGGCACAGTATGGGGGAAAATGCTTTGGGGAGAGTTTGATGTTAGAACATCCTGTCTGTGGTTAAGAAAAAGCTTTGGGCTTGAGGATGTCATAGTCTAAACTCCGTCTAAACTCCAGTTTAGCCCTGTACTGTTACCGTTAGGTAGCTGAATCTCGTACCTCCATAGAATAGTGGACCTGCATAGTTGTCTGGGTCTAGGTAGTCTGGTGCCCATCCAATGATGTATGCTTGGAAGTCTCCTTTCTTGGTCTTGTGTAGAAGGGTTGGCCATGATAGTGGTCTTACTGCTACTTTGAAGCCTAGCTGGCTCCACGTTTGCTGTAGTAGTGTTGCTATCTTCTCACGCTGGGTGTTGCCTTGGTTGTACCATATCTCTATCGTGTACTTTGTCGGGTCTATGCCAGACTGTTTTATCAACATCTTGGCCTTTGCTAGGTTGAACTTGTATTGTTCAACTATCTCATCGTTGTGGCCTGGGAATCCAGCCGGTATTACGCCATAGAGTCTCTCCAACATTCCAGCGTAGACGACATCTCTTATCTGCTCAAAGGGTATTGCATACATCAAAGCTTTTCTCACCAACTTGTTGTTGAAAGGTTCTCTGGCAGTATTCAACACTATAAAGACTATCGTTGGTTGTAGCGTACCTCTCTCCACTACAACTCTAAACTTTGTGCCTGGGTACTGGTGTCCTTCTACATCTTTTAGCCTGTCAAGCGGTATTACTGCTGTATCGCCAACACCTTTCTTCAACAACTCTATCCTTGAAACTGGATCGTTGTTTATCAGATAGATTACCGTTTCGTGTACCGGTTTACCACCTACACCGTATGGCTCCTGTCTCCAGAGTGTTGCATTCCAATAGTATGGGTTGTACTTCAAGACGATGTAGCTATCCTGCTTGTACTCTGCAACATAGTATGGCCCTGTTCCCACCGGGTACTTGTGCAGGTATAGGTGGGTAGGCTCGTTCTCACCTGTACCAATATACTTTGCCCATGCTGCTGGGTTTTTGCCATAGTTGCTTGCCTCTAGCGCCTCCTCATACTTGCCTTTCAACTCTGGTACATTGTCGAACAAGTATTTCATCGGTATCACAGATGTGAATGGGTCTGCTAGAATACTCAGTATTGGTGCGTAGGGGAAGTATAGCTTCAACATTACCACGCCAGCAGTTTCCCCACTATAGCCGAACAACTTCAATAGCTCGTCTAGGCTCTTAGGCTGTACCCTCTTACCCCTATACTCCGCGATAAGCTGGCCACTTGCAAGTATCTTTTCGAACTCCTCTTCGCTAAGCACCTTACTAGCGTTTACATCGATAAACTCTGTTATCATCCAGCTTGGGTCTAACCTCAATCTTGCAATTCTCCAGATGGTGAAAAGCACATCGATAGCACTTATATCGTAGGTCTTGTTGTGCCAGGGATCATAAGCTTTAACACCACCTCTTATCACAAAATACCAGGTTGTAGCATTTTCATCGTGGGCCCATGCCACTGCTAAGTCTGGCACCACTTCTCTCGTCTCATCCTTCCAGTAGGTGACAAGTGTGTCTCCAATATTGTGCCAGATTGCCCATCCAAAAGTCTCGTAGTCTGCTGCTGGATCGAATGTGTCTGGCCAGCCTATTGTGACGATGACATAGGTTCTATGGTCGTTCACATAGTCTTTAACGCCAATTGGGACTTTTGGAGCGCTAGCATCCTCCCACAACAAGTCATATCTTTCAGCAAGTGTTGGGTGGTAGTAGCGTCCATGCAACCAGCTCCAGTAGACACGCACTAGCTTATACTGGCCAAGCCAGAGTATCGGCACCTCTTCATTACTCATCTTGTATATTGCCTCGTAGAGGGCTTCTCTAATTGTTGGGTCAGCTGTCTTGCGAGCTGCCATTATTAGAGCGTCAGCGTACACGTTTCTATAGAACGCCGGGTTTATGTCGACAAACGCTGTCGAGTTCTCAACAGGCTTTGTTTTTGTCCAGTCAACCTCGTAGCGTACGATTATCAGTTTCTTGCCCTTAGCCTCTATCTTAGGCAACTCAACATCTTTTGGTGCAACAACGACAATAGCGTTGCTAACCTCTATCACCTTTACAAGCTCTTTAGCAGGCTTTGGCTGCTTAACAGCTTTAGTAGGTTTAGTTTCGGTGGGTTTAGCGGGTGTTTTTGTCGGAGCGATAGTCTCTGTTACGGTGATTGTAACGGTCTTAGTGGTAGGTGTCATGGTTATAGTTTTTGTGATAGTTACTGTCTTTGTTGGGGCTGTGCTTAGACCAGCAAAATATGCTAGTGCAGCAACCACTATAAGTGCTATGATGAAACCGGCGTAGAGAGTAGACTTGACAGCCATGCAAGCCACCTAGCCTACTGCAGGTATGAGCTGTTTAGGGGGTGGGATAAGAGATTCTCGCTAAAGAAGCTGGGTGTAGAGGGTTGGCAGGCACAATGCTTCGTGGATGGCGGCTTTTGGGCTGGGTGGAGGCTAGTAGTATATTCTTGGGCAGGCAACCCAATGGTTTTTCTCAAC
>DQUB01000078.1 GCA_015662475.1 Pyrodictium sp. | reverse complement strand
CCTACAAATTGTAAGCCAAGCAGGTTAAATCAAGTATGAGCATGAGAATATGAAGACTTTTATCTCTACTCAATCTTTTAACACAACCAAACTCTGTATAAAATAGCTCAAAAATTAGCATTGTACGCTAAAGAATTAAAGGCTTCACAACCATGGACACAAATTTAGCGATAATCTCTAATCCACACCTACTTTACCTACTTTTACAACAATCTCGATAAATAAAGAAACAGAAGAGAACTAATATTATGAAGTTGTTCCAAGAAGACAAGAACAACTATGTTGTATGAAATAGCCTATATCGTCAATATTGTAAAGGACATAGAATTTGTGGTGCGGGGGGTGGGATTTGAACCCACGCAGGCCTACGCCATCGGGTCCTGAGCCCGACCCCTTTGACCTGGCTCGGGCACCCCCGCGCATCATAAAACGCAACTGCTGTTCCACGATTGAAGTTTAGATTTTATGCGTTTTTAGGCTTATCTCGCTTCACTATAGTTGAGTGGATGGTTAATGTGAAGATAGTTCTATTGAGAAACCGTGCTTCTGTAAGAATTTTGCAACTTGTTTAGGTAGCTTTAACTTTGTTTTTTCTGTTGCTGCTATGTATACTGGTCTTGTCATACGAGGCCCCTCTATTAGAGCGCCAATTATCTTGCCATTTTCATCATACATTAGTGTTACCTTGTACTTTCCTATTTGGTGTTGCTCGCGTTTAGCTATGTGTGTTCTCAATTTTGCGCTACCCAATGTGTTAGTAAATTTAGCCTTGCTGTTTTTAGTAGTTTTTTGGTGGAGTTTACGGCATGACAAGGGTTGTTGTTGAAGCTGGTAAAGCTCTAGTAGTCTATGGGCCAGCTCGTGTTACTGTAACCGATGGTGAAGCATTTGCCTCTGGACGTACTCTCCACGAAAACGATAGTGTTGTTGTAAGAGTTGCACGGGGTATCACCTTCTACTCTCTAAAGGGTTTTGAAGCTGAAATTGTATGTGGGCCTAGTGGACGCTATACATTGGTAGAATTTGACAAAGGTTTTGTTGAAACTTGGGTTAAAGGTATACAGGATATTGTAAATTCTGGTTTTCGACGAATACTTGTTGTTGGCGCACCTGATACAGGCAAGTCCACGTTTAGTCTATGGCTCTACAACTCTGTTTACGAGAAGGCATGCTTTATCGAATCAGATGTTGGACAAAACGAGCTTGGTCTACCAGGCTTTGTTGCAGCATCATGTGGTAAGAGTGGGTTTTCGCTACAAGATCTTGTGGTCGATAAAGCATGGTTTGTAGGCCATGTTTCAGCTGATGCGTCAACCGAAGGAGTTATCGTAGCTACACTGCATGCCGTCAGATATGCTGGTAGCAAGTTTGCTGTGATAGACACAGATGGCTATGTTCGAGGGCATGGACTACGCTATAAGCTACTAATAGCAGAAGCCATTAATGCAGATACAGTAGTTGTTATGGGAGACCAAAACATAGCTAAATTATTTAAAAGTCTAGGATATGATGTGCATATCCTACCTCCACCCCATACGGCAAGAGAAAGAGAGCAAAGTGATCGTCGTATCTACCGTGAACGTGCCTATGCAAACTTATTCAGAGAACATAGTGTTGTTGAACTAGACATTTCAAACATACCAGTTGTAAACCTTTGCAAACCTCTTGCCTGTAGTGAGCGGAAAACCAATACTGAGATCATATGCGATAACAGTAAAGTGATCATTTCACGCAACATAAACCGTGCAAGAAGGGGTAAAGATGCTATATTGCTGCCTTCGAAGTGGGCTCGTGGAATCTATGCTGCAATAAGGTTAGCTGATGGCAGTGATATTCCAGCATATGTGGAGAACCTCGATCTTTGTAAACAAAAACTAGTGTGTAGAGTTCCGAAAATGTGGAAAGAAGAAGTCAAATCTGCAAAATATGTTGTACTAGGCTGCATAATATTAGATGAAAATTATAGGGAAGTATTAAAATTGCGGCATTGCTACTACCCGTTCTCACTAGTTCAAACTCCGTAGCCGAGTTTCAATCTACCTCCAATTCTATGCTATCCCTAATGGCCAACAAACCTTTTAACATGTTTGTGGATAGCCCTACACCATCTAGTACTGATGGGTCCACTAAACCTTCTGTCTCGTCAAAGTATTCAAACACATCTTCAAAGTCTAGAAGATCGATTATGTTTTCATAACGCTCCATATCATCTGCTTCAAACCTGCTACTAGCATATTGCGTAGATTCAGTCCTTCTTCTACTATTTTCGCCTTGCACATCCAATAAAGGTAGACTAACATCTACCCCAGCGTCTACTTCAACATACAACTCAACCAACCGTACATCATCTGCATTATTGTACTATTTTTATTAGAGTGGGCAAGGTGATACGCAGTCTTAGAGGGTCTATTCTCGACTACTCTGCATAGCCTTTAGACACTCTAGTGTAGCTTGCCTAGGGTTCTTCGACTTGATGATATAGCCACCTACTATCAGTATGTCTGCACCTGCTTTGACTAACCGTGGTATGCTCTCTGGTTTTATGCCTCCAGCTACAGCAATCGTCTTTCCTGTCATAGACTTGATCTTGGAAACAAGCTCTGCTAGACGATCGGCTGTTAGGCCAAGTCGTTGCTGTACATCTATTCCAACATGGACTATGATGATATCTGCACCATACTCTGCTGCCCGCCTACCATCTTCTAGAGGGTTGGTACTATGGATCAAGTCTACCATGAGGAGAATATCGTATTCTTCTGCAGCCTTTCTAGCTTCTAGTAGAGTCTCTTTTGGAGAAGTTGCCAACACGGTATAAGCGTCAGCTCCAGCTTCTGCAGCAAGTTTTGCCTCAAGTGAAGCAGTATCTGCTGTCTTTGTATCTGCAACCACAGGTGTTCCGGTAACAGCCTTTATCAAACCAACAACTCTGACCCCCTCTGACTTTATCAATGGCGTACCAGCTTCCACGTAGACGTTGTCGAGTCCGCGAAGCTGTGATGCTATGTATAAAGCATCCTCAAGGCGTACCACATCTAGAGCTACTTGCAGCAAAGGTTTTCTATCCAACATGCTTCGAAGATCATTCACCTCTACTCACCATCTCTAAAGCTCAACAGGATTAATAATAAGGTGTGTGGATGTGCAGAAAAAATGGGCTAAGATGACAAAGTATATCTTCATTACTGGCGGTGTGCTAAGTAGTGTAGGTAAAGGCATTACTACAGCTTCGATAGGCCTTCTCTTAAAAGCTCGAGGTTACAGCGTTACAGCAATAAAAATTGATCCATACATAAACGTTGATGCTGGAACCATGAATCCCTACATGCACGGTGAAATATTTGTAACTGAGGATGGAGGTGAGACAGACCTAGACCTTGGACACTATGAAAGATTTTTGAACATAAACTTGTCAAAAAAGAACAATATTACAACAGGTCAAATCTACCTATCTGTCATCGAGAAAGAGAGAAGAGGTGAATATCTAGGACAAACAGTTCAAGTCATACCACACATAACCAACGAGATAAAAAGCAGGATAAGAGAGGTTGCAAAGGAAAGTGGAGCTGATATAGTCTTGGTCGAGATTGGCGGCACTGTTGGCGATATAGAAGGACTACCTTTTCTCGAAGCTATTAGGCAAATGAGGCTTGAAGAGGGGTTTGACAATACACTATTCGTCCATGTAGCATTAGTACCTATACTCTCTACGACAGGAGAACAAAAGACGAAACCCGTCCAACATAGTGTTCAGGAGTTGAGACGTATAGGTATTCAACCAGATATCATTGTTGCTAGATGTCCAAAACCCTTAGAAGAAGAAGCTAGAAACAAGATAGCGTTGTACGCAAACTTGCCTCCCGAAGCCGTATTCAGCAATTATGATGTTGAAACGATCTATGAGGTCCCCTTAATACTCGAGAAACAGGGACTTGCATCTTACATACTGCGTAGGTTAAAGTTGGAGGATAGGAAACCGGATCTAGACGCATGGATAGACTTTGTGAATAAGATAAAGACAGCCTCAAAACCAGTTAGAATAGCCATGGTGGGCAAATACACGAAACTTAGAGATAGCTATCTCAGCATCATAGAGGCTACTCGCCATGCTGCTGCTGAACTAAGACTAAAACCTATATTCAACTGGTATGAGGCAACATTAATCGAGAGAGGAAAGCTAGATCCAGCTAGAATTGTAGAGGAGAATGATGCTGTAATAGTATTACCAGGCTTTGGTAGTAGAGGAGCTGAAGGAAAGATTGCAGCAATAAAAGTTGCTAGAGAAAACAATATTCCACTGCTAGGCATTTGTTTCGGCATGCAATTAGCTGTTATAGAATTTGCTAGAAATGTACTTGGTCTTGAAGATGCCAATAGCACTGAGATAGATCCTTCAACACCACATCCAGTAATAGACCTGATTGAAAGTCAAAGATACATAACAATGCTTGGAGGTACTATGAGACTTGGCGCATATCCTATAAAGCTTGAGAAGGGTACACTAGTCTACTCGTTGTACAAGAGAGAGATAGTTTACGAGAGGCATCGACATAGGTACGAGGTCAATCCACGCTACGTAGACAAGTTGGAGGCTGCTGGCATGAAGGTATCAGGCTATAGTCTTGATGGACGTGTAGAATTTATTGAACTTAAAGGTGCAAAGTTCTTTGTCGGTTCACAACCACATCCAGAGTATAAGAGTAGGCCTATGAACCCTGCTCCTCTATTTCTAGGTCTTTTGAAGGCTGCTTCGGCTTGAACCTCCATAGACCATCCAAAATAACCTTCATTGTTTCATCATAGCTACTGTCTAAAGCATCTGCAACCATCTTCACAAGCTCTACAAACTTGTACCTTTCAACAATGTATGCTGTATGCAACTCAAAAAGATGCATTGCAGGGCATATTACACAGCCAATGCGTGTAAAACCTTTATCGTAGAGCTCGTTGACCGGCATATTTTTCCAAGCCATGTACATTTGAACTTCTAGCCGAGTCCATCCATGTATGGGGAACAACCGTCTAATACCAGGCAATAGCGGGTTATAGGCCACTCTGGGTGAACGAGCCCTAGCAGTACTCTCATACACTCTCACACCCTCAATGACAAGTTTAACTCCTTTCTTCTCATAGAACTTTCGTAGAGGCTCAAGTTTCAACTTACGCGTACACCATCTGTTGTCGCGACTTGGAAGCCCATACTTTTTAACTAGCGAATCTAGACTTTGATTTGCTTCAACGAAATCGATATCTACTCCAAGTGTACTCGAAAGTTTAACCACATAGTTTTGAGAAGCTTTAAACTCCATGCCAGTATCAACATAGACTGCCTTAACACGATCAGATCCAAAAGCTTCAACAGCTAATACAAGCGAAGCAGCTGAATCTATACCGCCAGAAACTGCCACGTAAACAGGAAATCTTTTTACCCACCTCCTGAGAAACGAAACTGCCTCAAGCTCTACCTGCTTCAGATACGCACTATTTAGCTCGACAACATCGCGGATACTTGAACATCGAAATAATTTAAATCCTTTAGGCGCCATATCACGCACTTTAACACACAAACGTGATGAATTTCTTTCGATAACCCGTGCTGGACCAACATGTGGGCCTGCAGATATCAGTACATATGACGTATGATGTGCACTTGTATACAGTGCATCTAAAATGTCAAGACAAACCTTTTTACCTTTCAATCGTCTACGCTGTCTAACCTCTACAACCTGACATCCAAAACTCGCAATCAAACTTGCAAGAGCACCGCTTGGATACAATTGCCAACCATTGTCGTATTCGACCACTCCTAATCTTAGCCCCTCACCGAGTATTTCTACCGCATACTCGCCTTTAGGAGCTGGAACACGGTGGAACAGCCATAATCTCGATTCAAGAACTCCTAAATGACAGCTAAAACAAGATGAAACCAGTGTTGCTAACAACCTACGTTCTGCTGCACTTGCACACCATACATCTCCTCGAACAAGAAACTCTTTGCACCTCCCTTTAACAGGTTTGATAAACATAGGCACATTGAACTCTAAATCCCACCATATCGGTCTTCGAAGTCTATCGTGAATGTCTACTGACATAGTGTTATCCCCTTGCAACTCAAAAAGGCTAGACAAATTCTCTTATTAAACTGGCTAGCTTAGAGGAAATTGTGGATGAGGAAGCGTCTCCTCAAAGAGCCTCTTTTAGGCGATGAAGACGGGGCAAGGAGCCGACCTAACCTCTCACCCTGTCCTACCACCCCCAGCTAGAAGAATTACAACATTTCTTCGAAGCTCATGTTTTACAACCTTTTCAAGTTTACTGATTTAGCTTTTCAGCTTACACTCGCCCTGAAATACTTCGTAGAAACTCTTTGTTAGACTACCTGTCAGGATAAAGTAAACAGGCTAATACCATAAGTATAGCTACGCTACCTAAATGCAATAGCGTATAGCATTGGTGTTACCCTGTTACAGGACTTAGCGGGGTAAACAACCCTACACAAGATGGTAAAAGTATGCAAACAGTAAAAGCGAAAAACGTGTTAAAGCTAGAGTATCCGACGCTGTACAAGCATAGACCTCGAGGAGCTATTGTTAAAGCAATTTTAGGTCTTTTAAGAGTGTATAATGGTGCTACAGCAGCAAAACTAGCAAAAGTACTTGGCATACCATCAAAATGGATAGCATCACTACTACGCTACTGGATAAAGGTTGGACTTGTAACGCGTGTCAGGCTAGGATCCAGATACTACTACGAGCTGGCAGGTGAAGCTCTAGAAGCACCTGAAGAGGTATTCTGGGAGTGGCTTGAAACATCGGATATAGAACTTCTTGTCAAAGCTGCAAGAGAAGCCGCCAAAAAACTACTAGAGGCTAAACTAGGGAGAAAAGCTGAACCAGAAGAAGCACTTCTAGTAGAATATCTCGCAGAAGCTCATGCACGTGGACGAAAGGTAGTCGATATACCAGCTCAAAAAGCACTAGACATGTTAGCAGATACACTAACAGATTATGCTCGTAGAAGAGGTGTAAAAGCTATAACAGATCCCGAAACAATAGCACGAACAATCGTAGAACTTAGAAACTTTGGCATTATAATGAGCAGCATAAAGCGAGACCGTAAAGGCGCTAGACTCTGGTTAAAACTTTCAAACAACTTCCTTACTGAGCTATCGAAACTTATACCGTTTAGCAAATGAGCCTCTCTTTCCACTTTTCCAAGAGTTTTTAATCTCAAAAACTAGCCATAATATAT
>DQUB01000013.1 GCA_015662475.1 Pyrodictium sp. | reverse complement strand
TTCTTTAGAAGAGCTGTGTTCACGCCTAGTCTTGCAAGCCTATCTATCCTGTCTAAGAGCATGCTGTAGGTGATATTGAATCTTGCTAGTAGCTGTCTAGCCTCTTCACAAGCCTCTAAAACGCCTACAATATCGTTCAAAGCCGTTTTAACTCTAATACGTTCCTTTAAGGCTGTCGTGTTTCCCACTAGCTGGACAAGTTTTGCTAGATCAGCTACAAAATCTTTTACCACCGATCTCCACTCTCTAGGCAGTATTGTCTCGTTGAGAATCTCAACGAGTTTCGATGCTGTTTCAACATCGCCTCTAGCTAGAGCTTTGAGTGAAGACGCTATCAGGTTTTCGAGAAGCTTTGAAGGGGGCTTTACGGGTTTGAGCTCTGAAGGGTTTAAATGTCTAGCCATTGTAGTGTTTTGAGCCTCTCCCCCCTCTTGGCCTATGTTGATGACTGCTAGTAGTAGTGTGGCTAGCCATAGCATGATGGTGGTTGTAGCCACTATGGCTACAACAATGCCCGGTTTTCCATAGCGCAATGTGTTCTCCCCTAGCAGAGGCCTAGTATTGATGCTATTCGATATGCTATAGCGGCTGTGAAGGCTGCGAGTAGGATGGGGAAGAGCATGTCGAAGGGGGTGCGTCGAGGGGATAAGAGGGCTTTGACGATGGTATAGTCTAGTGTTATGATTGCTATGTAGGCGTCAAGTCTCTTCTCACCCACACTCCACAAGCCCCAGACGCTTAGAGTTACTAGGACTGCTAAGATGGTGTTGGCGAGATATTCTCTCTCCACCTAGAGCACCTCTACCTCAACAATTCTAGAGTTTCTGCCTACAAGCTCGTCTCTCACAAGTCTAACAGGTCTACTTAGACATTTAGCTGCAATGGTTGCTAGTAGTGCGGAGTATATGCTGCCAAGTCTAACACTCATGCTCGATGGCGAAGCTAGCTTAGGCTTGCCAACCCTACATATCAGCTTCAACCTCTCCTCACTACTACTGACACACTCTAGGTTGGCTGCAAGCCCAAGCTCTTCTACGAGTGTCGAGAAATGGTCTAGTGGGCTACATGGAGGCTTCAAATCAGCGGTTAAAGCCGAGAAGGGTGATAGCAGTGTTACAGTTATCCCCTCACCTTCCACGTTTAGGCCTAGCTGTTGGGAACAGTTTTTCGGAGTCTCTGCCACGCAGACTAGTACGTGGTCTTTTGCTGGTATGTAGGTTGGGTTGCCATGTACTCCCAAGAGTTCTAGTAGCGATGCTAGTGTTTCTTCAAACCCGTATACGAGTTGGTAGAATGTTTTGTTGAAGGGTAGCTCTTGCGGCGTGAGTGCCATGGTGGCACCAACAACTGCTAACCCTGTCCATAGAGCTATTAGAGGGTCAACTCCAAGAACAACGTATGTTGCGAATGCCAGCCCTGTTGATGCAAGTGTTAGTGCTAGTCCTGCAAGCTGGTAGATGCCTAGCTTCAACGTTTACCCCCTCTTCAACATTGTTAGCCGGTATTTGCGGTATTCAGCGATAAAGCCTACAACCACAATGTATGTTGAGAGTGAGGCTGCTATTGGGGTCAACCTTATCCCCCAAGGGGTGTAGTTGAGGAGTAAGCCTATTAGGGGCACAATAGCGAGCGATAAGCCTATGGAGAGAGCTAGTCTTTCGAGAGGCTCAAGCTCGTCTTCTTCAGGGTATAGTGCTTCTACGGTCACGAAACCGGGGAGGAAGAGGACGATAAGCGAGCCCAACACATATCTTGCAATGATTAGCGGTCCGCTCTCCACGTAGAATACCAGCATTAGAGTTGTAGCTACCACAGCTACTGTAAACCAATACCATGTCGAGTAGTCTGCCCTTAAGAGAAACTCTAGAAAGCTGGAAGGCGGTCTTGGGTCTTTAAGCGAAAGCCTTCCTTCAACCCACTCACGGTACAACTCTACTAGGACCTTTGACCTGCTCTTCCCCCCTCTAACCTCCTCCTCTACAAGCTCTTCTAGCGTTTTGGAGTCCAAGACTTCACCCTCCCACAACCCTTATGTAGAGGTGAACCCATCTACCGGTGTACACCCATGTACGGTTTTCCACAGAGTATCTCCAAAGCTCGAAGACTAGTGCTACTCTACCGGTAACATTGATGCTGATGTCGACGAGTTTGGTTGTATTGGCTTTGTCTGGGAGAAGCACGGTAAAGCTGTGTATGGGGGTGGTGTTGAGAGGTGTTGTGTTTGTTGGTAGCATTGAAGAATTGCCTATTTTTGCCACCACTTTTAGCAAAGCTGGTTCGCCAAGGTGGTTGTCGAGGAATATGCATAGTCTAATGGGTTGTCCTGCGATAGCGTATTTGGGGTAGTCTCCTATCTTGCAGTGTTCGTTTAGAAGGCCTATTGCTAGGAAGGGTTCTCCTTGTCGTGGGAAGCTTACTGCTAGAGCAAAGATGCTAGATACTGTTACAAGCGCTAGTATGACGGCCAACACCTCATCATCTATCTTCAAGACAGGCTACCTCTCCACCCTCTTTCCTCCCCTCCTAGCTACAAGCCATCGCCGTCTCGTGAGATACCATTCCCAAGCTATGATGCGGGGTAGTAGAATGTACGCTGCTATGGGTAGGGATAGGAGGATGCCCGCTTTAACAGCTAGTGTTAGTGTGTGTATGAGCTGTGTCTTTGGCAGCATCTTCTCCACTTCTTCGAGAAGTTTTGCAGTTGTGTTTAACAGTCTATCGACTCTCGCTAGACACTGGCTTGTCTCGCAAGCTTCCAGCAGTTCTATGGCTTTTGCAAGAGCTGTTGTAGCATTTGGAGCTTCTCCACCTTGCCGGTAGAGTTCTACTAGCTTCTCGTAGAGGTCGTAGATTTTGGCCCAACGAGCACTAGTGTTGAAGGCCGTGCTGGAGTCGGCGGTGGATGCCAGTGTGAGAGTTGCCATGGCTATTGCTAGCAGTGTGAGAGCCGGTTTCCCCCTCAAGATCTTTTCGAGCCTCACTCTGGCACCATAACGTCAACTACTGGTTTTAGCTTCGAGTATATTTGTGCAACGAGGTTCCTACCGACAATAGATTCTAGGATTAGCCTGACCTCTGCTCTCTGCACGAGTTTAAGCCTTGTGTAGATGGGGTATGAGGTGAGCGTTAGCAGTAGTGCTGGGAAAGGTGGGATGTTGAGTAGCTGTACAGGTGCTACGACTAGTGTAGCGATTGCTGTGGCGGCTAAAACCGCTCCAACCTTCAAATCGATTTTCCTCCTCCTAGCAGCATGTATGGTGTAGGCTAGGCCGGTGTAGCTTCCCACGGTATACGCTATTGCTGTGCCAAAATCGCCGAGTAGAGGGGTTAGTGCTAGGTAGAGTGTTATGCGGGGTATGCTTTGAGCCACACCCAGCAGCAGCACTTGTGTGTAAGCGTTCTCCACATACAGCATACTTGCGATACCAGCGTTTAGTATTGCTGGTATCCAAGAGAGTGCCAGTACTCTGAACGTGTTCTCTGCAGCTGTATAGGCTGGGTTTAGCAGGGATAGGATGTGCTCCGCGTAGAAGATGCTGAATACCACTGGAGGTGTTACTATGAGCGAAGCTATCTTCAGAGCTGTTGTTGAAACCTCTTTGAGCCTAGAGTCCATGGATACTGCGGGGAGCAGTAGTGTTGCTATGCTAGTGCCAAAACCTGTTAGAAAACCTACGATTGTAAGCGATATATAGTATTTCCCAGCTTCAAACGCTGACGATGTTCCAAAGACCATTAGAACGCCTAGCCATTGGCCCAAAACCATTATTGTTGCTGGAGCCCACGATGTAAACCCTATGCGGATTAGTTGGGATACATAGTCTAGCTTGAAGGCTGGGTGAAAGCCAATGGTTTTGCGTACGTAGGCAGCGCATATGGCGAGTATTGCAAAGCTAGTGCACGTGTATGCTAGAGCAGCGCCTACCCACCCAAAGCCAAGTAGTATTGATCCAACGCCTACAACGAGCTTGGCAACATTGCCTATGAGACTCCCTAGTAGCAGGAGATCGGTGCGTAGCAATGCGGTTAGTAGTGCGCTAAAGAGCTGGGTAAATCCGAGAAACACGAATATGCTGGCAACAACGATTTGGGCTGGCTCAAACCCTGTTAGTAGAGCCAATGTGTTGGCTGAGAGTACGAGTGTTGCTGCTAGTATGGTGTAGATGGTTAGCCAGAATATGAGTGCGCTTGTAAAGTATGTGGAAGCTCTTCTCTTCTCGCCAACACCCACACATTCTGCAACCTTTTTCCGTATTCCAACATCTACACCTAGACTTGCTAGTCCAACCACTATCCCGGAGAGGCCGAGAACACTGCTAACATAGCCTATGAGGTCTGGGTTTGCCAGTCTTGAGAGGGTAAACCAGTATATGAAGCCAAGTAGGTTGTTTGCGATGGACGTTGTGTAGAGCCAGATGCTACCCCTTATAAGCTTCGACATTGTGGCCTTAGATGACGTATTGTCTCTCCCCATTCTCTGCCCCTCGCCGCCCAACAAGATTACCGCTACGTTTAATGTTGCTATTATTGTACCCTTTTGAGGGCAGACTTGCAGGAAGATCTAAAGAAGTTGCTGACTATAGTCATACCAACGCTTAACGAGGAAGAGGCTATTGGCAAGGTTATAGATGAGATATTGGAGCAGGGTTTTGAGCCAGAACAGATACTCGTTGTAGACGGCTATAGTACTGATAGAACTGTTGAAATAGCTCGGTCGAAGGGTGTACGGGTAGTCTACCAGAAAGGTCGTGGGAAAGCTGATGCTATCAGAACTGCTGTTGAATACGTGGACACTCCATACATGCTAGTTATGGATGGCGATTACACGTATCCGGCCAAGCACATTAGAGAACTTTTGGAGAAGATCCACTATGAGGGTCACGATGAGGTTATAGGGGCACGGGTTAAGGGTAGAGAGAACATCCCGCTCGTCAACAGGTTTGGGAATAGAGTGCTTACACTCTTCTTCAACCTTCTCTTCGGCACACATTTGACAGACGTTTTGTCGGGGATGTACATTTTGAGGACTGAGAGTGTGAAGACAGCATTGTTTGAGAGTAAAGGGTTTAGCATAGAGTCGGAGATAGCGGCACACATTGTCTCTTCGGGTGGCTCGATAGCTGAACACCCTATAGAGTATAGGAGGAGGCTTGGTAGGAAGAAGTTGAGGGTAGTAGACGGTGTTAGGATTGCCGTAGATATGGTAAAGCTTGCGTGGAAGTACAACCCAGTCTTCTTCATAGCCTTTATAGGCTCACTACTACTGCTCCCAGGTCTAGCGTTGACAGGGTACGTTGTCTACAACTACCTGTTCTACGGCATCAAATACTATGTCAAGGGCATCATAGCAGCGGTAGCAACTGGTGTAGGTCTAGTCTCGATACTCTTGGCAATTCTAGCCCTCTACCTTAAGAGGATGGAGTGGAGAATACTACGCCAAATCCGCGAGATAGAGAAGAGGTGTGGCGGCTAAAACCTCTTCAACAGGCTAGCCAGCTCGTAGAAGAGAACAGCTACTAGGAACATGGCCCCAATAGTCGAAGCTATGGGCCCCTCCACCACGTCCATGCCATGGGCAAGCTCCACAACCTCAACGTAAACACTACATTTTATAGACGGTCCACGGTCTAGACATCCTACAACATCTAGATGCACCATGTACGCTTTGGGGGAGAGTGGAGCGAAGAGTGGTAGTGGTGCTGTAAAAGCGTCTAATGCTAGGTGGAGAGTGTAGAGGAGTGC
>DQUB01000110.1 GCA_015662475.1 Pyrodictium sp. | reverse complement strand
TATTACCCATGGTATTCCCGCATCTCCGTCTTATATAGGTACTACATGATTCCACTATGTAGGTTTGCATAAAACAAGGTTGAGCATGAAGCTAAACGAAAAAGCAGACAATTCCTAAGGATAACGGGAATTAGAAATGTAGGGGTAGGGGGCGGTGACAGGTAACGGTATTTCATGTAAAGACTCTATTGTGCAGGATATTAAGTCTAGCCCTCATCCCACTCCTAAAATCGAGAAAAGTCGAAGTGGCTATTCTCTACTTGTTGATGGTAGGAGGGTCTGTGGCCCGTTTCAGCTTCCTGAGCAGCTTTTGCCGTGTTTGGAGGGGTGGGCTAAGAATGCTATACGTGAGTGTCAAGACATGGAGTGTGTGTTGCGGGTTGTAGATGTTGCTAAGAGGTTAAAGGCTGAGATTGAAGCTCTCAAGCCAATGCCTTTTCTGGATGCAAAGGTTGTGCCTGTTTACAGGAACACTTTCAGGTTTAACCAGTTGAAGCTTTTGGTCTGTATTCCTGAGCCTGTGGTTGTTGTCCGTCAACGTGATAGGGTGTTAGAGGTTCCAGCTTCAAAGTCTTTGGCAGAGGCCCTCAAGAACAGGCACTTGGATGCCGAGATTGTTGTTGGAGACCCTGATAGTGCGTTATCGGAGAAGATAACTGTTAAAGAGTATTTGAAGAGACTTGGCTTTGATGCTGGGCAACCTCTAGACGTTAGCGTTGTCTGGGAAACACGTGTTTTCCTCTACCTCACCGAGACAGGGCAGTTGTTGCTTGGGCCTTGGGGTTTGAAGGCTGGAGAGCCTCTATACATTGCCGACATACCAGAAGAGGTTAAGGCTCTGCTACGAGAGTTTGAGCCAACATATGTCCACTTAAAGGCTTTGAAGAAGGTGTTGGGTTTTGAGCCTGAAGACTTTGCAAGCATTGTAGAGCAACACGCTTCTTACGCTGATAGAGTGCCTTCAAGAGCTGTTGTAGAGAGTCTAGCTTCACAGCTCAAGAGGGCTATAGACTATGTTGAGAGCTTGAATGTTGATTGGAGGCTTAAGCTGGTCTACAAGGTCTTAGCTGTGGGTTCTCCCTACGCGTGGCTTTCACCACATGTGCTCGTGAGCACTCGTAGCGGGACTGGAAAGTCTCTCATGGCAATGCTTGTTGGTGCAGAGGTTGTTGCTAGTGCTACTATGGTTGGGCTTATTGGGGGTAGAGATCCTCAAACAAAGCAGATCGTGCCTGGTCTCTTGCATAGGAGGCATGGACCTGTGCAGATTGAACAGTTTGAGGCTATGAGGGATGCAGAGCTTGCGGACAAGTTGTTGCAGTATATGAGGCAAGGTGAGGCCGAGAGAGCTATTGCTGGTGCTAAGATAGTGTGTAGAGGCTCAGCACCCATAGCGTTCACAGCAAATGCTCTCAAACCAGAAGAGCTTTCCAGCCTTCTAGCGTCAATGTTTAACCCCTACGCTTTCGCCGCAAGACTAGCCCTCATAGCCTACAATCCAGAGATACTACCAACCCACGTTGAGGACGTGGACTATGAGATTCCAAGGATTATCAGGTTTGTGAGAGACACCCCATACTACTACTCGGGCTTGAAGAGGGTTTACGGGCGATATGCACAGCTAGTAAGACGCGTAGAAGAGGCAGTCGTTGACGAAGCGTTGCCTCAACGTTGCGACAACATTGAGCTACCCACTCTCGCAAAAGTTTGTGCTGCTTGGACCAGCCACTATAGCTACAGGCTAGCCTTTGCAGCATTCGCAGCAACGCTATTCCAGCAAATGGACAGAGTAGTCTTCGGGGACGCTAGCCTAGCTCAAAACGATATCGAGCAAAGCCTCGAAGACCTGTTGAAAATCGCTAGAGAATCTATAGAGGCTATGAGAAAGGCTAGGATTGCCGACCCCAGAAGCCTTCCAGCACACCTAAGACTACTCATAGCTGTTGCAGCCCTCGAAGGAAAAGTCAAACTTGTAGAAAGCCGGCTAGCAAGAGAAGTCTACAGGCTAGCTTATGGAAGTCTGCAAAACCTCTACCGTCTAGAGAGGAAGATTAAGAGAAGCCTTGGAGAGTACAGGGACATTCTAGCCAGCTACGGCGTAAACTTGACCGTTGACGGTGGACGTGTACTCCTCGAAATAGACCGAGAAATAGACCCAAGAGACCTTGTTGCCGAAAAACCAGAAACAAAGCTAGACCAAGCCCTAAATGTTGTGCTGAAACAGCAAATTGGGTCAACATAACCCCTTTTAAATACCTCTAGCAAGAAAAACATATAAACCAGCATTCATATAGTATCATATAAATTTTTCCACTATGAAAGCTTTATTGCAGAGATTGAGCCACCTTGT
>DQUB01000045.1 GCA_015662475.1 Pyrodictium sp. | reverse complement strand
GGCCTTCTAGCAACTATGACGTAGCTGTCGGAGTAGTCTATAGGCACAACACCTCTCTCGAGAAACACCTCCAACACACCCCTAACACTGCCCCTGAAGAAGAAGACATAGACAGTTGAAGCCCTCAAAAGCTCGTGAAACCTAGTCACACAATACCTTGAATCTGCAAGTGCTCGAGCAGCAACCCTATACTCTTCATAGGTAGACTCAACAAGATTCAAAAGCCATGGAAGCCTACTACCATACATCTCCTCAAACTCGCTACTCCCAACAACCTGTCTCTCAACAACACGCCAGCCAAAAACCCTGTACACAGCCTCCCAAACATCCGCATGCCTCTCAAGAAACACGACCGTCTTCCAACAGCGATCGCTGCCGACAACACCAGCTGGATACCTAAACCTCAACATTTGGAAAAGCCCTCTGTACCATTTGCGCCTATCATCAACCTTTTTCATGCGGGCTATGACTAGGCGCATGTTGGGCGCCGAGTCTATGTTTTTGGTTGGGGGTTTTGTGTATTCGCTGGCCTGTAGAACCTGCTACACAGATATATCTGTATAGCACCTGCTACCAGGGTCGACGTCTGTGCCAAGCCCTACGCATCCTCTCCACACGTGCAAGTATAGCGTTCACTCGGAGTGGATTACCACCCTCCAACATGTCCGCGACAATGTCGTCATCTAACTCTAAAACCCAGGAGAACGCGATAGCCTGGTTCAAGGCAAGCACATAGACGTCCCCATCATCTGGTGTTAGGTGTGAAACCATTGCCACAAGAAGCAGTCTAACCCTATCGTACTCCTTCTTCAACTCAACACAATAGCTGTACACAGGCCTCGAGAGCCTCCGCCACGTATAGGGTGCAACACCGCCACAGAGGATTCAAAGTGCCCTCGCCAGAACACGCATTTAGTCGACAAGCCTTCTTGCAAACCTAACAGCATAACGTCTATCGACTATGTATGGGAGCACACCACGAGCATGCTACACCGCCAACCTTAGACGCAACAGCATAGTATACAGCAACCCTGCTAGACCTATCCTCCCCAGAAGACTGCCTCTTATACTGCAGTATGAGGTCTAGTGCTGGATCACGCTCCGAATCTAAAACAACAGAATTGAAACAGGTATAAATCTCGACATTGTTTTATAGTTTTAAGGTTGGAGGTAACAATTGCTGCTACAATACTTGGTCTTGAAGTCAGTATAACAATAATATACTATCTATCACAGACTTTGTTAGCCATAATGCTTTCATCGACAGGATTAGCTCTGCTACTAGTTGTTCTAATCTATATATTATCATCTAACATAGAGCGGATGCTGGACAATCTAGAAAGTACCATGGTAAATGAGTTCGAGAAAAATAGCATCTCTAGTCCAATCCGGTCATGACCCTCCAGAAGAAGGCGAGGAAAAGGAGAAGGAGGAAGAGATTAAGACAACGGGTGTTGGTGCACTGGCGGGAATGATCGTTGGGGGCATGATAGGACTAGCACTGGGTCCTCTCGGCGTAGTGCTTGGAGGACTGCTTGGTGCAATAATAGGTGACCAGATGGAATACCAAAAACTCCTAGAAGAAAAACAAAAAGGCAAAAAGTTCGCGAGAAAGAAGGCATAAGACGACTACCTTTCTCCTCAGTAATGTCAATAACCTCTTTCTCTTCCTCCGCCCTCTTTTCTCCCTGGCAGAAACCTCGACTCTTTCATAACACGCTTTTCTACAACTCATGCTGTTCACCTCTACGCTACTGGGCTCATCACCGAAGAGACTATTGCAGCTGATACTAACATTCTCCTATTGTTTGTCGCCAAGTATTCTACAACTTGATGGCGAGCCTCAGCAGTATAATTGCCGAGCTTGAGAGGTCATCAACACTAGCATTCTCTTCGATCCCAATAGCCCTAATAGCAGCTGTTATCCTAGCTTTTGCGCGAGCTTTTGACGATCGGGTTGTAGCAGCAACAATAATGTCGATGGCGGCTGTTGGCATCGTTGGAGCTGGGCATGAGGTGGCATTCGAGTTACTGGCAATTATGTTGGCGAGTATGGGGCTTGGATTCCTGTTGGGTGGGGAAAGCCATCAGGAAACAGAGGCAAGAACATGGATAGTGGAATTGGGAAATGAGAAATATTGCATAATTGACATGATAATTGACATGCACTTTTTGATTTTGCGTGCATCTCCAATATGCAAGTAACAGTTAAATATTGTTGTCAAGACGTTCTACTTCAGCATAGCATACCAGACCGAGACGAGTCACGGGTGAAGCTGTTGAAAAGCAACAGTTGGACCAACTGCTAGTGTTTGAGCCCACAACGAAGAACTAGGCCTTATCCAAAATCCAACTCCCACCACCCTAAAAGCCCAAAACAACGGAATCAAAGAAACGTTACCTGCAAACGCAAAGAGCTTCTCGAGAGAGATAGAGGTGAAATGGTGCGATGCCACCCTGCACCCCCTTCTAGCGTGGGATGTAGTGGTATGGGTGTTGGAGGCCATAATAGTACCTCCCAACTCTGCTTAAACGACGTAACTATTATCCAGCACAGTGGAGACATAGTCCATGCCAATGCCAATACAACTGCTACTATGTGTAGTATTTTCCCATCTTAGAGGTAGTCCTCATATCTGCTCACCTCTTCTAGCTATAGTCTATGGCTCATTCCTTAGAGACTACCCATTTAGAGATGTGGATGTAGTGGTTTACGTTAAAGGAGAGGTAGATCCACTAGACTACAAGTTTGCACTAGATGGAGAGCTTGCGGGGAAAAACTTGGGTATCCAGTAGATGCCAAGGTGCTCAGTTGTGCACCGCCATGGTCCGTGAAAAAGGTTTTAGAGAGGGTAAGGTGTTGTTAGAATGAGTACCTCTATTACTGGAAAACTGCTTCTAAAAGCTATAGATGAAGAGCAACACCTTGGAGAATGAAGTAGACTGCTTCAAAGGTCAGCAAGTTGATGAGTAGTGATATGCTGAAGACTTTCTGGACTCTGAAGACGCTGTGCCTGTTAAGTATGTGGGTAAGCGTTTAGCGAGCTACTTAACCACCTTAGTAATACAAGTTGTTAAAGAGAATTAGGTGGAGATTGTGGGGGTTTAGATCTAGGAGAGATGGGTATGGTGTCTAGGTCTCAGCAGATGGATGGTAGGCCGATGGGTCGAGAGGGTTTGGATGCTCTGGGTATTGGTGGAGCGCTTGAGTTCTTTACTAAGGAGCTTAGGAAGAGAATGGGTAGTAGGCTTGTGAAGGTTATTCTCTTTGGAAGTTATGCTAAGGGGTTAGCTGATGTGGATAGCGATGTGGATGTACTAGTCGTACACTCTTACCCAGATCCCGATAAGGCTATGGAGATAGTAGCTGATATTGCTTTAGAAACCTCGCTAAGGTTCAACATACCTTTAGAACCCATAGTGATGACGGTACATGAATATCAACAGAGAAGCCTGTTTAGAATAGAGATAGAGAGAACAGGCAAGATACTCTACACCATAAACCCTCACGACGAGGCTCGAGAGCTAGCAAGTGAATATGTGTTTTTAGCTGAGAAATGGCTTGACCATGCAGTAAAGGACTTGGAGATAGATCCTAGATTCGCTATAGACTCAGCTTATAACGCTGCTGAGCTAGCTGTAAGAGCATTTATACTACTCAAGGGAGAAAGTCTTGCAAAAACACATGGTGGACTAATAGCACAATTTACAAGGCTCTATAGAGAGATGGGGAGAGACATTGGTAGAGAACTACACGAAGCATTGATGCTTAGAAACCGAGCAAGATACGATCCAAGAGCAGTACTAACAGAGAGAGAAGCAAGAAAAGTCATTGAGCTAGCAAGAAAACTGGTAAAATTACTCAGAAAAGAGGTAGGTATCAACGAGTAGGCTAGCCATAATATGCGTTCTAACCCAATAATCCACGGTATGAAGATGTAGATCGGGGAACAGCAACAGTATTACAACACACATCGTAAATGTTATGGTGATCCCCCACTTCTCCAAGGGACATTGTGGGTAAAGAGCTGGTATGAGAAAGGTAGCGGGTGTTAGGGTTAAGGGCTTCAGCCCGTTTGAACAGGTTGAACTAGAGCTCAAGCCTCTAACGGTTATTATAGGTAGGAATAGTGCTGGTAAGTCAATGCTAGCTTATTCTCCG
>DQUB01000167.1 GCA_015662475.1 Pyrodictium sp. | reverse complement strand
TTTAATAACTATTGAATCTTCTATACCTAACTCTTTTGCTGTTACTGGAAGTCCAAGTCGCTTCATAGTAGCGCGTACAGCTCGCCAGTTCCCGCCGTGCAAGTACATCATCATTATAGTGCCTAGTGCAACTTGTTCGCCATGAAGTGCAGGTTTGGGAGCTAACAAGTCTAATGCGTGGCTGAAAAGATGTTCAGAGCCGCTAGCGGGTCTTGTGGATCCTGCAATACACATTGCAACACCACTGCTAATAAGGCCTTCGACAACTATTCGGGCAGCTTCTTCGCCACCATGTCTTATTATTGATGCATACTTTATAACGTGTTTTGCTGATAGAAGTGCAAGACTAGCTGCGTACTCGCCATAATATTCGCCTTTAAGTCTATGTGCTAGTCTCCAATCTCTTACGGCGGTAAGTTTTGCTATTAGGTCGCCAGCACCTGCTATTAGAAGTCTATGAGGGGCTTTAGCTATTATTCTTGTATCAGCTACGATAGCTATAGGAGTTCGCGCCTTTATGGAGTGTGGTCTTGAAATGCCTTTGAGGGATGCGAATGGCGAAGCAATACCGTCATGTGATGCTGCAGTTGGTATACTGACAAAAGCACTATCAGCTATGTAGGCAGCATATTTCGCGATATCTATACTCTTTCCACCACCAAATCCAATTATTGTTTTGACCCTATATTCTCTTGCAGTAGAAGCAGCATTCTCAGCAGTAGCTCGCGTAGTATTTCTTGCAATGAACATGTGTATTTCGCGATAGCCAACTTCTTCTAGCGACCCTATCAAAAGATCTGCATACATTTTCCCTACATGAGGACCCGTCACAATCAATATAGGCTCGCTAAGTTGTAGACTCTTAAACACTTTTCCAACGCTACCAAGAACACCACTTCCTACAACAATGCGTTTAGGCAGCTCGATGACATGTTCATGGGCGCTAGCCAATTCACTAATCCCCCTGAACCTAATGAGACAAAAGAGCTTTTTATCTAGTCCTAAACAAGCTGTTTAACCTAGAAAGTAGCTAGTAGGCGAGCATGGTGTAGAAAATTGAGAGCCTACCATTTCCCATTTGATAAAAGGCTTGCTGTGAAAGCATATGTTGGTACAACAACTGTTGGTGTTAAGCTCAGAGAATACGTTGTTCTAGGTGCTGATAGACGTGCAACAACTGGTTATTATGTAGCTCACAAACGCACTAAAAAGATAATCAAAGTAACAGACTACATGGCTATGACAACTGCTGGTCTAGTAGCTGATGCGCAAATGCTTGCAGAATGGCTTAAAACTCAAGCCTCTTACTACGAGTTAAAAACTGGCACAAGAATGCCTGTATCAGTTGCAGCAAATCTTTTGTCAACTCTCATGTTTTCAGCTAGATTGTTTCCGTTTATAGTACAACTTATTCTCGGAGGATACGATGAGAAGCCTAAACTATACAATATAGACCCATACGGTATGGTTACGGAAGAAAAGTACATCGCAACTGGTTCGGGGTTAGTAGTAGCAATAGGTATTATAGAAGACGGGTATAGCGAAGATATGAAAGTTAAAGATGCTATAGAACTTGTGAAAAAGGCCATCCTAGCATCAATAAGAAGAGACGCTTTTACAGGTAATGGCATAGACATCGTCGTCATAGGCAAAAACATGTACAAAGAGTATGAGTTCGAGTTAAGCCCTCAGCATATACCATCTTAACAAGAAGTTAAATATCCTCATAAACGTGTTAATGGGTAACCGTAAATATTTAATGCTATAAGTATATAAGTAGGTGTAGTTAGACTAGCAGAGTTACCCGGTTACCGTCGAAAGTTTCATATTATCGTTACCTTTGTGCATTGTTTTGGCGTTGGAGGTGGTTGAGGAACATTATGCATCACCTAGAGAAAGCTTATAAGCATCAATGTGCACACAAGTGCAAGACATGTCAACAGAACTTGACAAGGAGTCAAGTCGCCACAACCGAGACAACCTTCAAGAGGGAAAAGGAGCTCATGGAGACACTAGTCTCGCACTCTGTGTTGCAGGATATCCGCCCAAGAGCCAATGAAACCTAACGAGGGTGTGCTCAGAAATGAACAGATAACCAGCTCAGAGACAAATTCCACCTTCTCCTACTTTATGTTAAGAGCGGTGTAGGTGTCCAGTAGTTGTGTCGAGTTGCCTATAGTAATT
>DQUB01000095.1 GCA_015662475.1 Pyrodictium sp. | reverse complement strand
TCTAGGCACTCCCGTGTCTCTAGATGTTACAGTAGACCCACCAGAGGCTCTAGTGCTTGATGTTGGTGAGATCGAACTAGAGCACATTGCTAGCCTAGGGAAAGTGCTGGGCTATAGTGTTGAGAAGGTCGACGGAGGCAGTATAGTGTTTAGAAAGGAGGAGAAAAGAGGCAAGCTATGTTTCGAGATCGATAGAAGACCTGCTGTAAGGGTTTATGATGGTGGGAAACTAGCCCTCTTTGACGCTTTAAGCCTTGTCTATATGGCTGGTAGATGTCTTGGAGAAGCATGTGGACTCTGTGAAGCTATATGTGAGAAGAACGCTATACACCTGGAAGACGGTAAGCCAAAGGTAGACTCTAGCAAGTGTAGTGCATGCAAACAATGTGTCATGATCTGTCCAGCTGTTATGAAGGCTCTCTCAGCTCTCCGCTTCATAGAGCATGTCAAGACAAGATAGCAACTATACGCTGTATAGGGCAAAGCCAGCCTAGAATGGGGTTTAGAGGTTCAGCGCCTGTTGAGTGGGGAGAAGACTGTGAAGTGGTACCTTGTGGTTCCAAGTGGAGAGGTTATGTTGAAGTCGAAGCGTGTGCGTTCTCGCCTACTAATGTTATTGCGTAGGGCTGTAGAGGATGCTCTTGCTAGGCATGGAAGGAGGCTAGTGGGTTGGAGCTTGTGGGAAGGCAGGATACTGGCGGGGTGCGATGGTGAGTGTGGATGTTTGCTTGCTAGAGTATTTGGTGTTTATCGTGTTGCGCGTGTACGTGGTATACTAGAAGGCTTCAAGTCCATTGACGACATATCTGTTTGGGCTGAGAAGCTATTCCGAGACGATGTAGAGGGTAGAAGGTTTGCTGTTCGCGTCAAGAGGAGCGGAAAACACGACTTTACAAGCTTGGATGTAGCTAGACATGTTGGTAGTAGGCTAAAACCCTACAGTAGTGGTGTAGACCTGGAAAACCCGGATATAGAGGTCTTCTTGGAGGTTAGGGGGGACAAGGTTGTAGGCTATACAGGGGATGACATCATAGAGGGTGTTGGGGGCCTCCCAGCTGGTAGCGAAGGACGAGCACTCTCACTATTTTCGGGAGGCATCGACACACCAGTAGCGACATGGTATGTTGCTAGAAGAGGAGTACTCGTAGACATGCTCCACATAATCGTATCCAGCCCTGCAAGTGCTTTTTATGCTTTCGAAACAGCCAAGCAGCTCTCGAAAGAGTGGCTATACGGCTACAAGCCCAAGATGTGCGTGGTTGAGCTAGGTCGAGTATCTCTCGAGATACAAAGGAGGGTAAAGAGAAGTCTAAGAATGGTAGTGTTAAAGCTTGTCTTCTACACATTAGCGGCAAAACATGCTAAAACACACCAGTACCACGCTATAGTCACTGGCGAAAGCATAGGGCAAACAAGCAGCCAAACCCTCTACAACCTCTACGCCATCCATGTAGCTCTAGGAGAGACCCTAGATGTTCCCGTATTGAGACCACTTGCTGGGCTAGACAAAGAGGAGATAACCGAGAAAGCAAGGCTCATTGGAACCTACGAGCACTCGGCACGTATGCCGGAATATAGCGCCTTGGTTAGAGAGGGGGCAACAACAAAAGCTAAAGTTGAAGACGCAGTAAAAGAATTTGAAAAGATAGCTTGTGTGCTCAAAAAGTACTCTAGCAGGGTGGTCGAGCTAGACCTTGTAGAAGACACGGCTGAGGATCTCCTGCAAAAGATGCCATTAGACATACACTACATACCATGGGACGCTAAAGTGTTTAGAGTAGAAGCCAGCTACGAATATCCTGGTTCACAGCCTCTCCCTGACCAGCAAGAGGTACGTGTTGAGCACAAGTGGCAACCAATAGTCGTATACTCAGATGACCCCGCCATTGCGAGAAGTGCCGCCAAGAAGCTAAGAAGCTTAGGTTTAAACGCTTATGCACTTGCACTATCGCCAGCTGAGCTTGAGGAGTTGGAGAGAAGTGGTGGTGCTAGAATAAACGTTGAGCCTGGAGGCATGTGAAAAGCTAGCTACACAATCTTTCAAGCTCTTTTGCGAGACATGGTGGTGGAGGAGAAGCGTTGCTCGTAGGCGGTATTGCGACATCCTCGACTCTATAGACTAGATGTACGCAACGACCACAAGGGCACATTTCTATGCATACTAGTTTCAGTCTAGGACTCTCGCTGGTGCTTCTGAACCCTTTCTCTAGAGGAT
>DQUB01000168.1 GCA_015662475.1 Pyrodictium sp. | reverse complement strand
GCTTCAGCCTCTTCAACACCCACCTTCTCACCTATAAGTTCGAGGCTTAGATGCACCTCGTTTTCAGGAACATTATCATCCATCACTACTCTACAAGTTATGTTTACCTTTTTACCATCTTTTCTAAATCTGAGAGTTATTATGCCGAGTTCTGCCCTCAACTTCTCCAAGAGCTTCTTATTAGCCTTACACACTGGCAGCTTCTTCCTCTCCTTCTCCTCAGGAGACAATTTTATGTCTGGCACACCCTTCGCCTTAACCTTCACCACTGGGTCTAGTGCATGAGATCTAGGATCCCCAATCACTATTTTGAACTCTACCATGGCTTACACCCACAGGTTCATCCCCGGGGGTAACCCCCAGCATCGCCTCATGCCAAGCTAGCTGGCACACCATCTAATAAGCTCTTCCAAATCTTCTACACAACAATTATCCCAATGATGGTTGGCTGAAGTGGAGGAGTGCACGGATTACCCCCTCTTACCACTAAGTGTAGGAGGGTGGGAAAGAGTGGCTTCAAGCCAGCATAGTGGGCAGAAAAAGCTTCGACAACCTATAGTGGTTGTGTTAGGACACGTTGACCATGGTAAGACAACGTTGTTGGACAAGATTAGAGGTACTACTGTAGCTGCTAAAGAGCCAGGTCTTATAACGCAACATGTTGGAGCTAGTTTCGTACCTGCATCTGTTATCGAAAAGCTAGCTGAGCCTCTTAAGAAGCTTATACCTTTCAAGCTCATAATTCCCGGCCTACTCTTCATCGATACTCCAGGACACGAGCTATTTGCAAGCTTGCGTAGACGTGGTGGTAGCGTTGCTGATTTTGCCATCCTTGTCGTCGACATCATGGACGGTTTTAAGCCACAGACCTACGAATCGATAGAGATTTTGAAGCAGCGTCGTGTACCCTTCCTAGTTGCTGCTAACAAGATCGACAAGATTCCAGGGTGGAGACCACATCCCAACGAGCCATTCATACTGACTATAAGGAAGCAGTCTACCCGTGTACAGCAAGAGCTTGAAAGGCTGTTGTGGGACAACGTGATATCCAAACTCTACGAGCTAGGCTTTCAAGCAGACCGGTTTGACCGAATAAGAGACTTTACGAGAACTGTAGCTGTCGTACCGATCTCGGCTAAGACTGGGGAGGGTATACCAGAACTTCTTGCAGTACTTGCTGGTCTAACACAACGCTACCTCCAGCATAGGCTAAGGTTTGCTGAAGGGCCTGCAAAAGGCATCATATTGGAGCTTCGCGAACACCCTGGATTAGGCGTCACAGCAGACGTGATAATCTACGATGGTATATTGAGGAAGGGCGATCTCATAGTTACTGGCGGACTTGAAGGACCAGTGATAACAAGAGTTAGAGCACTTTTAATGCCAAAGCCCTTGCAGGAAATACGTGTTGCTAAGAGAGAGCTTATGCCTGTAGAAGAGGTTGTAGCTGCTGCTGGTGTAAGAGTAGTAGCACCTGAACTCGAGAAAGCTGTAGCAGGAGCACCTCTCTACGTTGCTAGAGACGAGGAAGAGGCGAAAAAGCTGGCAGAGCTTGTGAGAAAGGAGATAGAAAGCGTTAAGATAAAGACCGATAAAGAAGGTGTTGTAGTGAAAGCAGACACGCTTGGAAGTCTAGAAGCATTGACAACCGCTCTCAAGAAGAGCAAGATACCAATAAGACTTGCAGATGTTGGACACATTTCAAAGAGAGATGTTATCGAGGCCATTGCAAGCAAAGAAGTCAACAAGTACTACGGTGTTATACTCGGTTTCAACGTGAAAGTGTTGCCAGAGGCTGAAGAACTTGCAAAGAAGATGGAGATTAAGATATTCACCAACAACGTAATTTACAAGCTAATCGAAGACTTTGAAAAGTGGTTGAAAGAGCAGATAGAGGCTGAAAAGAGGAGGGAATTAGAGTCTCTTGTTAGACCTGGCAAGATAAGAATACTGCCTGGCTACGTGTTCCGCCGTAGCAACCCAGCAATTGTTGGTGTTGAAGTTCTAGGTGGTGTTATAAAGCCTGGATACCCGCTAATGAGAGACGATGGCAAACATATTGGAGAAATAATGCAGATACAGGATAAGGGTAAACCTATTCCAGAAGCACGTGCTGGAATGGCTGTAGCAATATCTATTAGAGGTCATGTAATGGTTGGTAGACAAATAGACGAAGGCGACATTCTATACACCGATATACCGGAGCAACATGTAAGACTCTGGCTCACAAAGTACAAGAACGAGTTAAGTGATGACGAGAAAATGGTGCTTAAAGAAATAATAAGTATTAAGAGGAAGCAAAAACCCCTCTTCGGACTTGTCTTCCCCCAGCAGAAAAAGTAGACTTTTTCCAAACGTTTACAAAACGTTTACAGTGTTACTAAACACACCTTCTACCTCCCCTAAACCAACCGTCGAATTCGGTGACAAGTTTTGCAACTCCACATGACAATCGAGAATATTGTACGTCATCTACATAGTCTTGGCGAGACAGTAGCAGGCACTGACACTGAGAGAAAAGTTGCTGAGACTATTAAGGCGTACTTTGATAGCCTCAAATGCGGCTCTTCAGCAAGATATATTCGTGTGCCAGTGGCTGTTTGGATAGACCATGAGGCCTACATAGAGGTTGGTGGCGAAGTTTTTCATGGTCTATCGCTACCCCAGACTTTAGGTGGCGAAGTTGAAGCTAGACTTTACACACTAGGATGCGACCCTCTAGAAGCTTGGTGTTGGAACAACGAGAGAGTTAAAGGCAGCATCGTCGTTGTTGAAGCGCCTAAAGATGTTAGTGAGATTGCAACCGCCTACCTCTTCGCTGTAGAGGCTGGTGCTGAAGCCATAGTCTTTTACGATCCTTGGCCTAATCGTCTAAGACGTATAGTGGTTACTGGACGTTGGGACTTTTGTACACGATGTAGCGCACCTGCCCCAATACCCGCTATATACCTTTCTCGAGAAGATGGGCTTAGACTTGCAAAGTTTGCAGGTGTGAAAGCAAGACTTGTTTCAAGAGTTTCGCTAAAAGATGGGATAGGCTACATTGTTGAAACACTATTGTCGCCGAAGAAGGTTAGTGGTGGCGAGTGGGAGGTGATAATATCTGCTCACCATGACCACTGGCTCGACGGTGCAAACGATAACCTGGCTGGCGTTGCAACACTCGTTGCTATAGGCGAGCTACTATGTAGAAGCGAGGAAGACTTTGGGCCTGGCATTATCAGGCTTGTAAGCTTTACCGCAGAAGAATTTGGATCACCACATCTTGCAGCATGGTATTGGGCATACGGTTCTACATACTATGTGTCAGAGTTGGAGAACAGTGGACTGCTCGACAAAGTCGTTGCCAATCTAAACCTCGACGTTATCGGCTATGGCAAGCCCCGCGTACACCTAACTCTCGAACTCGAAAAGCTTGTCAAATGGGCAGCATCACGCGCTAACCTCAACATCGAAGTCGTTGTTGGCGATAACGTGTACACTGACAGCTACAGCTTCTCTAGCCGAGGAATACCGGTCGCATCCATGATAAATCTCGAAGACTACATGGAATACTACCATACCAATCTCGATACACCCGATAGACTCGACTACCACCTCCTTAGCAAGATCGCTGAAATGGTCTCCGAAGCAGCCCGAAAGCTTGCAAGTAGAGGTTTTGAAGTTCTAGATTTTGTTGGTGCAGTATACAAGATGTACGATTACGCCGATAGTATTGGTGCACCATTACCTTTGAAGAGAAGCCTATACCGTCTACTAAGAGAAGTTGCAAAGGCGGTAGACGCTAAACTATATCCTCACCTAGTCAAAACGTTTAGAAAACTCAATAGTCTTGTCTACGCACCATGCTTTGACGGCGACTATAGATTTGCAACTGGCAGTTTTGAAGTATCTAAATTGTTCCCATGGCTCGCAATACTAGAGGATAAGAAGAAGCTGCAAAAAGCTGTCAAAGCACTAGAAGAGGGTGATTGTAAAGAAGCACTTAAAATTGTGGAGGATATAGGGTGGAGCAGACCACTACCTGGCAAAGAAGAGCTGCTTGCATCACTACTACCATCTGCAGCTGGAGTTAGACTTGTAGAACTTCTTAAAGCTTGTAGAATTGAAGAGGCTATGAAGATTCTTAGGGTTGCGTTAGAGCGTGCTAAACACGTTATCAGATTGGCTACAATTGAAGCTTCAAAAATTATTGATAGTGTCTACTACGAGTTAATCGCTGTCAGAGTTGGCAAGCAAAGCTGATGCGATCTTGTCTATCTCCTCTCCAAGCTCTCTACTCCTCTCCGCGCTCTTCTCAACAACTTCCATCAAAGCTGCTTTAACTGCACGCTCTTCCAACACCTTTAAACCCCTAATAGTTGTGCCAGCAGGTGTTGCAACAAGATCTCTAAGCTG
>DQUB01000176.1 GCA_015662475.1 Pyrodictium sp. | reverse complement strand
TGGCACTGCCCACGTTGGATCTAGAACCTTGCACTCTCGAGACGATGCGTATGCTGGTACAATGCCTGCTAGAACTAATATGATGAGTGCTAGCGGTGGTATTGTGGAGGGTTTTACACGCCGCACTCTACCCACCGGTTCTGCCGCTATTAGGTTGTAGAGCTAGTCTTAGCCTTTTATGGCTAGGAGTGCTAGGAGGGCTGCTAGGAGTGCAAACAGACTGTTTAGAACCTCGTTGTCTGATCTAAACCTTGCCAGTCTATACCGTCTAGTACTCCACGGGTAGAGGAGAGCTACACCTCTCTCTGTAAACATGTCGGCAACTATGTGTGAGATGTGGCCGGCAAGATAAGCCAACCCTGCACACGCTGCTAGAGACCAGTTGTTCGAGAAAACTCCAACTGCTAGGGTAGCTGTTAGGGCAAAGACTATCGCTGATAGAACGTTGTGGAGTAGAACTCTGTGTTGTCGGCGAAGGTCTAGGTCGGGGATATAGCCTCCAAGAGCGCCGAACAATAGGCCTAAAAGCCTATCGAGGCTAGAAGCGCCCATGACAGCTGGTATTGAAGCGCCTAGAGAAGCTCCGAGAACAACATGTACTTTCCTCTTCAAGGCTTTAAGCCTCCAAGAGACTGTGAGATCTACCCACGTCTAACTCCTACAACCATCTCAACAGCTTTTGCAAGCTCTCTTGTCGAGAAAAGAGTATACTTTACCCTAACCTCAAAAGGCCATGAAGAAGCTCTAGCTCGAGCAGCATCCCACAAGCGAAGATGTTTTCTCGGGAGAAACACGATGGCCTTCTCCAAGCCTCTCTCAACAAGCTTCTCCACAGCTTTCGCCAAAAGACCTACAACAAACTCTAACAGGTTTTCATCGCCCAACACAAGATCTGGAGGTACCTCGTAGCAGCAAGCAGGATAGCTTTCAGCCATCGAGTATGGAACTAGGATGAGAAGGTCGGAGAAGTACAGCCACTCAACACCTAAAGGCCCACCATCACCCCACAAGCCTAGACGTTGAAACATACCACGTATCTTCCTCGACGTAGGACTCCTAGTATAGGGCTTCACATTGCTACAAGGAGTCACCAAAGCAACACCATGTCTAGGCCTATACTCTTCAAGCAACCACCTCCAATACCCCTTCACAGCAGGATGCTCAAACGCTTTAACCCCAACAAGATCTGGATCCAACCCAGCATAGTGTCTTGGCAGAAACCTTCCATCTCCACTCTTACGCGTAGAAAACCTTGACACAATCGCCAACCCTCAAAACATCCAAACATTCCGGGAGACCGGCAACCTCAAACACGCAACCTTGCATTTCAAAGCCTGGTTTGGGGAGGGGAGAAAAAGGTGTGGGGCTAGAAGCTACCTAGAGTACTTGCCCATTAGTATTGCGTAGCCTATAACATGCGGCTCTATCCGCTTTATAAGCTCGTCGGCTTTGAGGCGAGGTGGTAGGTCTAGCTGGGAGTCGAGAGCGTGTAGAGCGAAGTAGTAGCGGTGATCACCATGTCCTGGTGGAGGGCATGGTCCTCCATAGCCAATGTTGCCAAAATCATTTACACCCTGAACACCTACACCCTCAACAACTTCGATTTTTGGCACGTTCTCCTCAAGACGGTTAACGTTGGCGGGTATGTTATAGAGAACCCAGTGTATGAATGTTCCTATGGGA
>DQUB01000218.1 GCA_015662475.1 Pyrodictium sp. | reverse complement strand
TGGAGAGCCTCATAATGTGAGTAGCTTAAGCCCATTGTGGAGTGCTTGCAGCGATACAGGTGTTGTGTGGGAAGGGTAGGGTTAGCATGAGCTTGCCCCTCGATGCTAGGAGAGAAGTGCAAGATGCTTTTGAGCGCATCTTGGAGGAGAGCTCGTTTAGCGTTTTCGTTGCTCCCACTGGTAGTGGGAAGTCTAGGGTTTTTGCTCACCGACGATCTCTCCTCGAAGAGTATGGGAAGGTTGTCCATGTTCTCCCCCTGAGAAGTCTTGTTGAAGACTTGGCTGTTGATCTTGCTTGTAGGCTTGGCAGTGATGTTGTTGGGTATCAGGCTGGTATTAGGGAGATAAGCTATGTGGTTGAGGGTGGGGGAAGGTGTAGGGTTTTAAGCCCTTTAGAGGCTCGAGGTTCTAACGTGAAGGTTGTAGACCATGACGAGTACATGTTGCACCCGTACACCGTAACAACATATGATAGCTACTCGCTTTCCCTCCTACTATCCCCACTACCAGAGATCATGTTGTCATGGTATGGTCATCCAGACATGTCTATTGCTGTTGCTGGCTTGTCGCTCAACATGTTGGACGAGGTACACCTATTAGCTCCAGACACGGTCGATGGTGTAGAGGGTGTTGAGAGGGCTAAAGCGTGGGGATTTGTGGCAAGTGTTGTAAAGCTTGTAGAGCTTTTGGGAGGTAGAGTGGTCTATGCTACTGCTACTATCCAGCCAGAACTTGTTAGGCTTGTCCAAGACGTTGTAAAGGTTAGGCCAAAGGTTCTCCTCGTAGCCTCAAAGTGGGTTCACGAGAGATACTCTAGAGTTGTTGGAGATGTTGACTGGCATGATGTTGGAGAACTTGCTGGAGATGTTGTTGAGGAGTACCTAGACTCTCTCGAGACTAGAGTTGATGTTAGAGAACCCTACGAAGTGGTTTTAGAGCTTTGCAGGTTGGAGGAGAGCTCGAAGATACTATCGGTGCTAAACACTGTTGGGAGAGCTGTACAGGTCTACAACGCTGTAAAGAGGGTTTGTAGAGAACATGGCTACCAGGTGCTGCTTGTCCACGGTAGAATGTCTCGGCTTCATCGAGCACACATAGTGTCCAAAATCTTCGAGGACAATCGTAGAATAGTGCTGGTTGCTACACAAGTTGTTGAGGCTGGCTTAGATCTTGACTTTGATGTTCTCGTGACTGATGTTGCACCACTAGACTCTCTAGTACAGCGTACAGGAAGAATACTAAGACACAGGGTAAACGGGAGAAAAGGACTAGTAATAGTCTCTGTGAGCGAGAATGCTATCTCCTCTTGCGAGACTGTGTATGGGGTGGACTGTAGGAAAGTGGCAAGTGAGCTAAGAGAGCTTGTTGGCGAGTGTCGAGGTAGAGTTGATTGGAGGTTCTCATGTCCAGAAAAGTGTACAGCCTATAGGCTCTTGCTCAAGCCGGTAGAGAGTGTAGATAGGTTGCGAGAGAATGTAGCCAAACACTATAGGAATGTTTTTGAGCTACTCTACACACAGTATGCCGATCTTGAAAATAGGATAAAAGTTTTCGAGGAGCGTTTCCGAGGCAGTGTTGTTAGAGATGCTGTGCGTGTGCCATTGCTTGTTGTATGGAGGGGGTTGAGAGACGTTGTTGAAGCTCCTCTTTGGCTTACTAAAAAGCTTGCTGGTAGCAGAGCAATTGCAGATAGACTTGTGGTAGAGGTTATCGATGTGGATTCTGGAGAAAGTTTAGAGATGCAGCTACACTGCAACCCCACAGCGTTTGTAGAGAGTTTAGAGGAAAGACCGCTATCCACTCTTAAAGCAGTAGTGAAGAAGGTTAAGAGCAGACTTGAGAGCAGATTCTCTAAGCCTTATCCCAGAGTGGTCGGGCTTAAACTTGGGGAAAACGTGTATGATGGTGAGCTAGGCCTTGTCCAGACTACTGTCATATAGGGGCGAGGGTGTTGAAGAATTCCTAGCCAACCATCTAGCAGAAACAGCCTATCACGCCTACGTCCTAGCCTCAAAACGCGAGACAACAGTAAGACTAGCAGCTCTACTAGCAGGCTTGCTACACGATATAGGAAAAGCACTCGACATATACCAGGACTGTGTGTTGAAAACGGAGAAAAGATGCTCCTACCGAGCACACGAGATCTTCTCAACAATAATGTCGGCAGAGATACTGGAAAACCTCCCAAAGAAGTACCCCCTAGAAGCCAAGTGCTACGCGCTACAAGCCATACTGTTCCTCCACCAAGCCCTAGGAGACCCCTTAGAGAGGATAAGAAAGCTGGTAGAAAGACTCGCTAAACAGAAAACAAAAGCATCATTTAGCGAGAAGAGAGCCAAACAGCTAGTAGCCGAGCTACTAGAAACAATAAAACTGCTAGAACAGAGACAAGCAATACCACAAGACATTTTAGAAGCAGTTAAAACAGCGATACAAGCAACAGACTGGAACAAGATAACAACCCGCATAAACAGCCTCCTAGAAACAAGAATAGCAGCAATAACCAGACTCGCACCACAACAGCTAGAAGAAGCAAGAAAACCCTTCAAAAAACTCCTAGGAGAACCTAAGACGATACTCTACTCAAAACTTGTAACAGGCATACTGATAATGGCAGACATATACGCAGCAAGCAAAAAGAGAGCAAAACAAAAACAACCACTACACAAACACCTAG
>DQUB01000038.1 GCA_015662475.1 Pyrodictium sp. | reverse complement strand
TAAAGTTGTTGAAGGGTAAATGTATTGAGCTTGATGATGAGGGGAAAATAGTAGGTGTTGGAGCTAACTGTAGCCCATACACTGTAGACCTAGGCGCATCAACTCTTCTTATGCCACCACTATGCAATGGCCATGTACACGTTTTTGATCTCGGTGTTGCCGATAGGTGGGAAAACTACCCTCTAGAAGTTCTTGTCCAACAGCCTCGTGGCCTCAAATACGAGTACTTAGCAGCACAGAGTGTTGAAGAGTTGGCCGAATGGGCCTACAAGACGTTAAAACTGTTAGAGGTTGATGGTGTAGGTTTTGTTGGTGCTTACGCTGAAGAAGGTTTTAGAGGATCTCTAGCTCTAGTTCAAGCATCGAAACGTACTCGATTGCGATTACGCATTCTAGCACAACCAGTCTCTAAGAGTTTTGCTGAAGCCGTAAAACTTGCCGACTATGTTGGCGGTCTCGGTCTTGACACTCCATTTGACTATGGGTTTGACGCTATCTCACGACTTCGCAAACTTGCTAGAAACTATAACGTGCATATACACGTCCACGTTTCCGAGGACATAGTAATGCACGAGCTTAGAGACTATCTCTACGCTATAGAGCTTGGGGCAAGAGCAGCTATACACGGCATACACCTAGACCTAGGCGAAGCAGAACAACTACTCTATGAGGGGATATGGTTGGTGGTATGTCCGAGGAGCAACATTCTCTTAGCCCGTTCAAAACCTCCACTAGAGCTGGTATTTGCACTCTGGAAGGCAGGCTATAGGAGGCTAGCGCTAGGGACAGACAATGCAGGGTGGATTGAACCTTCAATAACTCAAGAGCTTGCAACAGCTTATCTGCTGCTAAGAAGCTGTGGGGTAGATGCTCGAGAAGCTGCTGAAACACTTCTACACATGGCTACAGTATCATGTGCAGAACTCCTAGGCTTTGAAGCTGGACTGGAAGAGAATACCCAGCTATATGCTCTAATAGCACGTCACCCAACATTTTCTGTGGTCGACGAGCTACAAGCTATAGTCAAGAGGCTTGTAGCAAGCCAGAAAACGCTTGTTGAGGGTGTAGAGTTTGTGTCTAGCAGAACTCCTATCCTTCGAAGAGTTTAGGAAGAAGATCGTGATTGTACCACTAGCCTCTATGGAGGATCACGGAGTTCTACCTCTAGGCACAGACTATATCATAGCAGACTGTATTAGAGCAAAGCTTGCGAAGACTTTTGCAGAGAAGAACATGTGTTCAAAAACAGCTATACTGCCAGTTCTCCCCTACACAGTCTCGATAGAACATAGAGCGGCAATAACAGCAAAACCAGCTACACTGCTTCTCCTCTTGAGAGAGGTTCTTGCGAGTATAGCCAAATACGCGAACTCAATCATAATCTTAGTAGCTCATGGAGGTGTAGAACCAGTAGCGTACATGGCAGCTAGAGAAATATCCGTTGAAAATAATGTTCGAGTAGTACTAGTAAGTGTTGCGGAGGCTGCAAGAAAAGTTGTATTGAGACATGGATTGCCTGTAACATGCGTTCTACATGCAGACCCTGTGGAAGCAAGTCTGCTACTTGCCTGTGGGGAGAGGAGGGGTGTTCGAGAGGCTAGTTTCGACGAGGTCAGCAACTATTGTAACATGCTTGCAAAGAACAGTCCTTGGCAGAGACCGTGGGTTTGGGAAGAGTATGAACGTGTACTGTATCCAGAGCAGCCTGTACCAGCTCTAGAAAGCCTTGGACGTGAGATAGTAGAAGAGGTTGTTGGAATGGTTTTAGATGTCGTCAATAGGCTAGAAGAGTGCTGTTCTAGATAATGCTGATGCTATCAATGAGTAGCCCAAACTTACAACCCATATGCTTAAAAGTGGTTGGAGAGACACTATCCCCGCTATAGCGTCCATGTAGAGTGGTATGTAGGATTGTCCTACAGGTAGTACGAGAACTAGTAGTACAACTGGAACCAACACACTCTTAGCACTGCTGTAGACTAGCATTGATGAGGCAAGACTAGCTGTAGCAGCCAAATAGACAATGTAGCTAAGAGCCAGCATTTGTAGGTAGGGGTTGAGTAGTGAGACATCCCCACCTGTAAAAAACACGACTAGAAGTTCGTAGGCAGCCGTTACAACTCCTATTAGGATGAAGCTGAAGAACAACTTTGAGAAGAAGATAAGCTCGCCACCAATAGGCGCCACTCTCAAGCTATCAAGAGTACCTTCTTCAAACTCTCTAATAAACCCGGTAAAGGCTACGAACATGGATATGAATGCGGGTACAAGGAATAGAGAGATAGCGTAAACGGGGGCTCTGTCGCCAGCGAATAGCGCAGCATACGCAACAACAACTGCTGCTGCAGCTGCAAAAACAAGCATGCCAGAAAACTCTACAGGCTTTCTAGCCGTACACGCTATATCTTTCCAGACAAGCTTGACAAGCATTTCAACAGCCAATATCATGGCCTACCGCCCTAACACAAGCTTTCCATCTACTATTCTGCCACACTCCATCCAGTCTAGTAGAGGTTGTTCGGTGGGAGAAGCAGCTAGCACAATACCCCTATTCTTCGAAACGTGCGAGTAGAGCAGCTCTGAAACAGTCTTGGCAGCAGCTGTGTCAAGCCCATTTAATGGTTCGTCGACAATAAGCAGTTTTGGTCTATGTATCATTGCGCGAGCAATATCAGCACGTTTACGCCATCCAAAACTAAGCTCTCCAACCTTTACCTTCAACCATCTATGCAAACCCAACATTTCAACAACTTCGTCGCTGTACGGATCATAGTCTTTGACCCCATAAAGGCTTGCAAAAAGCCTTAGATTTTCCTCCACAGTCAACTCTCTATACAACATTGGATGGTCAAGTACAACACCAGTGAACCTCTTAGCCTCCATGGTAGTGGGAGTAGAACCGTATACCAAAACCGTACCTCGTGTAGGTCTTAGTAGGCCAGCAACAATCTTCAACAATGTTGTCTTTCCACAGCCATTTGGCCCTACAACAAGTAGTGTAGAACCACTAACAAGTTTGAAGCTAATACCACGTAGCACCCAACCTCTACCATAGCTCTTCCAAACATTCTCGACAACAACACCTTCAAAGTCCGACAAGTGGCACACCCTATCACGGATCAGCCACTCAAGATACACAGCTTTAAACTCTATACATCATCTTGTATGCAAAGCATTGTTAGCCCTATACGTTCTGCACGTGTTGCTGTGCATATGCTCGTGTTACCAAGGAGAAGGTTTCGCTAGCTTGTACATGACGAATATGTTTTAAAACATTTTGCAGTGTTACACTTTTTGTTCTTGGGGGTTGACTATGGCAACTCTACGAACACACAGTATGTCTAGCGTAAAGATGCTGGTCGAAGCTCTATCTGCTATCATTCGTGTTCTAGCTAGCGTGAAGAGGCGAAGTAGCTGTGTTGACGGTGAGCATGGTGAACGTAGAAGATGTTATGAGGGTGTAAGATGGGTGTATAAACGCCCCTATTCTACTCATGGTAGTTAGAGTGTTAGTCCTAGTTCTCTAGCAAGCTCTCTGTCCAAGTATCCTCCATAGCGTGCCCATATGGCACAAGTTCCTTCACTACTCACCATGCATGGGCCGTAGGGGTTCGAGGGTGTACACGCCCTCATAAACATTGGGCAATCTGTAGGCTTTGCCATGCCGAGGGTTATCTCTGCACATTTACAGCCTGGAGGTAGGTCGTAGCTAAATTCTTTCGGTGTTAGCTCAGGTATCCCATACTGTTTAAGAGCATCCCTATCACCATATCTATCTCTAAACCTAAGACCACTACTTGGCACAAATCCTATCCCCCTCCACGCCGCGTCAACCACCTCAAAAACTTCTCCCATTAGTTGTTGGGCAACCTTGTTCCCCTCCCAGGTTACAGCTCGCTGGTATTCGTTGACAAGCGCAGGTTTTCCCTCTTCGAGCATGCGAAGGATTTCGAGGATTGCTAGTAGTACGTCAAGAGGCTCAAAACCTGCAACTACAACAGGGATTCTATACTCGTCTACAACAAACTTCCATGCTTTAGCCCCTATAATAGTCGATACATGGCCTGGAGCTATCACTCCTCTAATCGGCACTTTCCTTCTATGCAATTCGAAAACATACCTCATTATAGGCGGTGTTAATCTATGTACGTTTATGAACGATAGGTTTTCGGGTGCTCTACCATGCACTATCACAGAAGCTGTTGCAGGAGCCGTGGTTTCAAAGCCTATAGCTAGAAAAACAGCATCTCTTCTACTCTCCCTAGCCTTCTTGCATGCGTCAAGCACGCTGTAGACAACCTCTACACTACCACCAGCAGCTCTAGCCTCAGCTAAGCTTCGAATACCCTTACCACGTTTAGCGCTTCCTGGAAGGCGGTATACATCGCCATAGGTGTAAACTCTTACTCCTTCCAAAGACAGTTTTATTGCGACATCAACGTAGTAGGCTGGTGTAATGCAGACAGGGCAGCCAGGTCCTGCGATAAGCTCAACATTTTCTGGCATAAGTGTTCTAAGACCATACTGTGTAATTGTCCACTCGTGAGTCCCACAAAAATCCATTATCTTGATAGGCTCGTCGCCAAACACCTTACGAAGCT
>DQUB01000060.1 GCA_015662475.1 Pyrodictium sp. | reverse complement strand
CTAGGTCAGCCTAGGACCACCCAATCACTCCCCGGAACCACCCCGGGGTCTTTGAGTAGGGGCTTCATCAACCGCCTCCTGCTAGACGGTTATCCCCCCGTAATTTCTTTCTGGGTTACCTCTAGCAAGTTTGCTCTGCTCAACCCACGGATAGCACTACTAGCCTCTGGGTGTAGGTTCATCGGCTCCAAACCTAATGGTGCAAAGGCAGTCGTCCATGAGACTGTTCAAGAGACTCATACAAGCAATAACGTCTCCATCGTGGGAGTAGCCTTCTTCGGATTTTGGCTTTGTTCTAGCCTGAGAAGCTTCGGCTAGAAATCCATCACAGGAGAACACGAACACTAGAGCAACCTACTCAAAATACTCTCAAACCAGAACCTAGTACGACCCTACAAGTTGGCAGAGAAATCTACTCTAACCCTCCGCTTGAGGGGCATCAGGGAAGGACTCTTTCCTCTGGCGGAGCTCCTCTAGAATGGGCGGAGACTGGGTCTTGTCTCTCCAGCTGCGCTATGCGCTCCACGTGAGGTTGCTTATGGCGGCTCAGAAAAACGTGCTATTTGTGGGTGCGCCGGGCGTAGGGAAGACCAGGCTTGCCCGCGAGGCTGCTAGGACTGTTGTAGAGCCAGTACTTGTTACTGGCAGGGATGGGCTAACCTATGAAAGACTGGTGGCATACTACGAGAAGGTAAACGGAGGCTTTCAGCTTAGTCTCGGCGAATTGTCCAGGGCTGTAATTTCTTCATGGCTTCTACTTGCCTGTGATCTTACACCGCAACATCTTGTGATTGACGAGATAAATCGTTGTAATGTTGATGTCCTTTTAGGGGAAACCTTTACAGCTATGGACATTGCTCACCGTATGTATGTTACGGTAATCCGTAATGAAGCCTATCATCTAGTAGTTGATGTCCTTGAAAGAATTTCTAAAGGGGATAAAGACGCTATAAAACGTCTCGGCTTGGAGGAGTATATAGGCTATTTAGGAGACATGCAAAAGAGAGTTGAAAGCTTGTTAAATGGTTTTAGGAGGCTTGGTGGAATACCTTTCCCCTACTCTTTCCGCATATTAGCTACCATAAACATCTACGATAGAGCTAACCTCTATCGTGTTGGCTGGGCATTGCAGAGAAGATTTGCAACATTATATGTTGTTGCACCCTATGAGGAGTTGAAGCCAAAGCTAGCTAAAGAAGAGCTAAAAAAGCTAGAGAATAGGCTTGATAAAAGAGTGCTAGATATACTGCAAGATCCTAAAAGTAGCGTTTATGGGCAAGCCATTAGAGAGCTACTGGCAGACAAGAAGATCGAGGAAAGCCTTGTTGAAGCCGATAATCCGACCATGCCCGTATATGTTGATGAAACTCTTGTAGAGAATGCTAGGAACTCGATACCAGGCGAGTACAATGATCTTTTCATACTAGTCGCCTACATCTACAACATTGCCAGGCAATTAAGAGTTGAACTTGGTATTGCACCACTAGTTGATCTGGCAAAACTCTTGCTAGTATACAAAGTCCTAAACGTAGAGGCTATACGGGAAGACGAGCTTGTAGATCTAGCCCTTTCAACCCTCATCCTACCTCTCCTTGGAGTTGCAGCGCCTAGAATACGTAGTGAGTTATTGCTCGGTGCTAGCAAGGGATACCAGACTATTAAGAAGCTACAAGACACCCTGGCAAGCGTGCTAGGAAGTGAAACATTGTCTGCAAGGGTTGTCGAAAGCTATGATCTGCCACACTTTACAACTAGTTGAAGCAGCACGCGAGGAAGACAGAGAAAAGCCATACTATACTGTTAGAGAGCTAGCTAGGAGAATAGAACCCCCAATTGGCGATGCCGAGCACGTGATAGTTAAAGTGTTTCAGGATATGAGGACCAGCATAGAATCCTACATGGCAGTCTTTAAGATCTATACCCGCCGCCTCTACGGCTTTAGTCTAGAGCTAGACTGTCCACCACCCAAGATAGTTAGAGACAAGATATATCCTGGCTTCTGGGTTGGAGTATACGAGCACACCCACCACGAGACATGCGTACGGGTAATAGTACATCCACATCTAAAGAACTACCATAGGATGGTCGAAGAGGTGGAGGCACAGCTGGTCAACGTTGCCGGCCTACAACCACTAGTAAACTCGCTCATCCTAAGCGCGCCAACACTATCCCTGATCAACCACATACAGAGAATAGCACTAGAACTAGCATGGCTTGTAGAGAGAGAGCCTAAACGCTACACGCTACTAGAACCCTCCGAAGAAGGAACAATACTAAAACTGGAAACAACAGCCCAGCCAATACCGAGACTCTACAAGGTAGCATACCAGCCCAACAGACAACTGCTAGCAACAATCGCCATAACAGCACAAGCTCTAGCACAGGCAATACACGCAATAGAAGATCTTGCCGGGAAATCCAGAGAAGAGGCAAAAGCTCAGAGATACGCGACAAGCCTATGGCACATAGCAAAACGAAGCCTAGACAAGCTCAAACAGATGCTCGCAACACTACTTGAAAACCCAACAGTACAAGAAGCCCTATCAAATCCTCAGCACTTAGATCCGGGAAAATATGCATACCTAGCTCAGGCAACAAAGATCCTAAGCCAAGGACTAGCAGCACCATTGG
>DQUB01000025.1 GCA_015662475.1 Pyrodictium sp. | reverse complement strand
TTTCGCGTTTTAAGGGAGTGTGTACACAATATAGTTTGTTGAAGGGGTCTTTAGCTGGCAATATCTTCAACTCCACATTATTTGGAAATGCTTCACGCAGCCTATCCACGTTAACATATATGTCATGAACTCCAATAACAAAGCTTGAACCTGGGGCTTCACAATAGGCTTGCCCATCAGGGCAAGGCTCTATATTGTCTACCGTTAAGGGGTATACTGCAAGAGGAGGTGCCACTATCATAGCATGCGGAGGCATAGCCAACAACATTCTAACCCATTTACGCTGTACATTCTCTTGAGTCTCTACATCACAAGCTTCGTTATCTACAACAATCGCCTCACAATATACAACACATTTGTCTTCCTTCAACCTCACCGTCCGACTCTTAACAGCAATCCCCAACGTCTGTGATAAATGTCTAACAATCTCTCTAAAACGCCAACTTTCGACATAGTATATTTCAACAAGTTGATAACTGCCTTCACCATACTTCAAAGGTAATAGATAACCTTCACATTTGCCTATTACTACACGAGCTGGAATACTACCTGCATAAACCGTACCAACAACTATATGGTGCAGCTTACCACCATAGCATAAGTCTCCCGCTACACAGATAGGAATATGCGAAGATAGCAAGTCTAATTTGATGTCAATACTGTTATGTATTGTGTACTGCAATTTTACCTCTTACACCACTACATACAAGTGGGTTTTTGACTATAATAAGTTCCTTTTATGACAACCTTTACTTGATACAACCAATATTATCTCAACTCTATATTTAGACAAAACAAAAGCTTGAAAGTTGAAAAATAAAGCCTGCAAGTAAGACTAACAGTTTACAAATTTCACTCTATATAATATGCCTAACTATACTCAACTCATTCGATACGACCTTTGCATCCACGCCGAGCTACAAGTTTCGTCTCCAACACTATGTCTACCATCAATACTCAAAGAATCTGCTTTTTAATCTAGTGGAGCTTTCAACGTACAATGTAATGTTGTGCTATACATTTCTTTAAAACTTCTTATGTGGAGAGATTGTAGAATGTTAGGAACAACCCCTTAAGGTAATACCTTTACGTTCTATTTTTGGATGCTGACATTGATTAACAGCGATTGGTTCCTAGACCTACTATCTGCTGAAGCCGAAAAACTGATAGATAAGCTTAAAGAACGACCGCAATATGTATTGGATGTGCCGCAAGACTGGTGGATAACAAGTCTGCCTAAGCCTCTCAATGAGAAAACTGTGGTATATGCTGTTGATGGTGGTGGAGGTATACAACCACTTGCTGGTGGTGGAGCCATCTATGTGGCTAGAGCATTTGCATATGCGCCTAACCAAGAGCCAGAACGTTTACTCGAACTTAGATTCTATCCTACACGCGATACTCGAGTCCTTGATGTGCTTAGATCTTGGCTTGAACATCGTGTAGCTATTCGAGTTGTTTTGAAAAAACAACCTCCTGTGCTACTCATCGATGGAAGTTACAGAGCTACTTTGCTCACAGCAATAGCGACAATATATCGTGCTGCAAGTAGCCATCCACACACACTATCAGTGCTCTATGCTGCTCTCTTAAGCATGGAACTGCTGATAACAGTCGAAGAGCTTGCCAGGCTAGCCTTTGAGAATAACGTTGCTATAGCTTATATATCTAAAGATCATGCGTATCGAGTTTTAAAAGAGAAGATCTTGTTGGAAACAATAGCGCAGGCTAAGCCGCGCCTAAGAAAGCTTATTGAACAAGCTCTGGCATGGTATCCGCTTGGAGAGCGTGAAAAACTATTAGCAATACGTCGAGAACTTGAGATTAGAGAGCGAAGTCTTTTGGATGCAGCGTTAGATATGAGCTATCGTGATGCACAATTTATTGTCGATACCATAGGTGTTACAATAGGTTTTACACTTCCACTAAGAGTTCCTCCACCATACCAACTACACAAGATATCAACATATGTAGGGCTTAAACGCATTGTAGAACGCCTATGCTCGAACATAGAAAAGTATCTTGGCGATAACGAGGCTTCTATCTGTTGGACAAATGCAGATAGACTCGTTACAGCTCTAGACCAGCTGCCCGCTCCACTTTTCACTTACGTTAGGCTAGACCCCAACGACACTCCTCTCCTAGTCGAGTTTTTTGCATCGCCAGGCAGCATACATAGTCCAGGGCGCATTCTAGAGGAGCCTTCTGAAACTATTGAGCGTGTATTAGCAGCGCTTGTGCGCGACTATGCTGGCCCCGACTACTACAACATACCGCTAATAGCAGCTCATTTGAATGCAACACTTTCAGGAAGTCAAATGGCAGCCTACATGAGACTCTTAGAAAATCTTGCTGCTGCTCGAGGTCTACAATTGAAGTTTGCAAGAAGAAGCATTATTGGACACAAACTCGGTCGCGTTAAAAAGCGTCGCATACTTCACTAATCACACTCAACCTCAACAACTACATGTTCACCAGCATAGTCTTCAAGTTTTTTACAAGCTACAAGCTCTAGCACATTTGGCTCATGCTTAGACTTCAAAGGCCTTATCAAAAGCACTCTAATCTTCCCCAGCCACGCACGCCAAACATAAACCCCACCTAGCTCTGTATCGCCAACACGCGTACCTGGTATCACATAAGGCTCACATTTTGCGGCCAACTCTCTCCAGTCTATATCTGCTTTCATGTTAAAGGTTCCTGGATATGGTTTACAGCCAAGCAACTGCTGTAAAATGTTGTTGTAATATGGATGCCCCACATAATGTTTTCCAACACCATAGCCTTTAACATGTTGACCTACAATCTTTAGACGGGGCATTACTACACACCTCAATAATAGTGTTGGAGGCTAGATACAAATGGAGAATATTTGCGGCATAGTTCTAGACATTGATGGAACATTAACCCTTGATAGAAAAAGTTTTCTTTTAGACCTAGAACTTGTCGAAATGTTGCGAAAGCTGGCTACTAGAATTCCCATTGTACTTGTTAGTGGCAATGCTATACCTGTTGTTGCTGCTCTTTCAAGATATCTTGGTTTTGACTTGTGGCCTCACGTTGGCGAGAATGGTTGCATCATATACTACAAAGAGCAAATACACCATGTTTGTAGGAGAAGTACGCGAGATGCTGCAGTTATAGTTGAGAGGGAACTGTCCAACTTGCTCAAACCAAGTTGGCAGAACAGTTTTAGATACTATGACTTCGCCTACATTGTGGTGAAGAAAACAAATGTTGAGAATGTTAGAAAGAATGTTCGCAAAGTCCTTGATTCAAGGGGGTTTGACTGGGTAAAACTCTCGTTTAGCGGTTATGCTCTACACTTGCGCCCACTAGAGGCTAGTAAGGGTGTTGGTGCTCTTAAAGCGCTTGAAATTGCAGGTGTAGATCCTTCATGTGTTGTAGCTGTAGGTGATAGTGAAAATGATGTAGAGTTTGTTGAAGCTGGTTTTCGCACATATGCTGTAGCTAATGCCGACATAAAACTGAAAAATGTTGCCCACGAAGTAATACCAGCACCTAGTAGTCGGGGTGTGAAACTATTTATCCAAAAGCTCTATCACCAGCATCTCCTAGGCCTGGAACAATAAACCCTTTATCGTTCAACTGCTCATCTATAGCAACAACATAGAGGTGTACACCAACATTAAATTTGTTGCTGCATTCACGCAATCTCTCAACACCATCTCTTGCAGCTATTACCGATGCAACAACTATTTTCATAGGATTGTATCGATGAACAACATCAAGAACGCGACAAAGTGTAGAACCAGTAGCAAGCATGGGATCCACAATGACCACAAGATCTCTACCAGCTCTTATTTCTGGAAGCTTTATATAGCCTATCTCAACGTCGAAAACCAGTCTATCTCCAACACGTTTTACATGTTCTTCAACACGCCTAGCCGCAATAAACCCAACCCTTGCACTATTCCAAACTCTCAACATGCCCCAAGCAAGTGGAAGACCAGCCCGTAGAACAGTTACTAGAACAACACTGCTTGTCTCCACATGCCTGCCACAAGCTTTGCCCAAAGGCGTTTCCACACACTTCCAGGTCTGGGGAAGCTCTTTAGAAATTTCATAGGCTAGAAATTGGCCAATCTCTTCCACAAGTTTTCTAAATTCAGGCAAAGGAGTCGATTTATCTCTAAGTCTCAACAATAACGTTTCGAGAAGAGGATTGGAAGGAATAGTGACACCTTCAAAAACCATTGTTGAGCTACCCGCTTGACTGTTGTTCTTGTGACTGCGATTCCGACTTTTCTGGCTTCTCTGGAAGGATTACCAGACTCCTACCTTTCCACCTATATCTACCTTCCAGCAAAGCCTTCAATATCTCTTGAGCCTTCTTATCGTTTGGATGTTTTTTCAAATGTCTCATCAACCTTCTTATCATTCTAAGCTTTCGCGACATCCTTCCCACCCAAGATGTTTTGTAGGAGGTGGAGATCTACAAGGGTTTTATTAAGGGCTCGGTAAGGCCGGGTCTCTTCACAGCCTCAAGCTCTGGAGGTAGCCAAAAGACATCATCGCCTAGAGAGTTCTCGAGATTTAGAGTTCTATAACCTCTACGTTGAGAGTTTTGATATCGAGTATTGCTATAGTCTTCTTCCCTGTCAAACACCCACATGCTTCGCCGGGATTTACTATTAGCGTACCATTTACACGTCTAACATCTACCAAGTGCGTATGGCCGTAGAGGATTATATCGTAATCGCCGCTTCTAGCGAGACTTTCCACAAGACGTTTTGTATGTTCAGTAGGCCCCCAACCGTGCAACATGAGAATACGTTTACCTTCAAGTTCGAGAACGTGTGGAGGCTCGTTAATCGTATAACCATGCTCGCTTGCTACACGTCTGAGGCCTAACCGTTCACCGCAATTGTTGCCGAAAACTGCAATCAGTTTCTCCACACCATTTTTCTTGAATCTAGCAAGTGTAAATGGCGCTATTATATCGCCTAAGTGGAGTACAACTTCTACTCCTCTTTCTTTAAATACTTTTACAGCTTTATCAACAGCCTTTAGATCATCGTGAGTATCACTAATGATTCCAACGAGCATACAGATCAGCCTCTCGCCATGTAGAATCCCGAAATGGTTGTAAAAACTCTTCCTGAAACATGAAGTGGTATGCGTGCCTCTTTCAAAACCCATCCATACCTTTCATTGAAAAGTTTTGGCTTTGCATATGCTGCTAGAATGTCTGCTATTACAAGATCAACGTCTTCCGCTACATCATCAAGTATTTTGAATACTTTTGCTTCAACCCATGCTATAGGCTCTGGCTTCTCAAGCCGAGGTGCGCCAGTATCCGTGTAAACTAGTTTTGCTCCAAGCAGTTTCTCCTTGTCAACATCTTTGCCGCTAACCGTACCTGCTTTAAATATGAACTCGTACTCCTTCACGTCGAGGATATTTACGCTGAAAACACCATGTTCCTTGATCAACTGGTATGTGAAACTTTCCTTGCCAAAAGCCGCCATAATTCTGGGTGGATCTTCGCTAAGTGGCGATAGCCATGCGATAGCCATGAAACTGTGTTTTTCTGGTGTACCTGCAGCAACTATGTATACAGGTCTGGGATGGAACAACTTGTACAGATTTTCTTGCGCCACTCTTGTGTAAACCATTCTAGACCACCCGTGCACCCACATTATCCACGTTCACTATTTTTACTTCATATTCGCTCCATGTTCGTGACAATATTGTATTGACTTCCCGCACAACATTCTCGACATCGCACTCTTCTACTATAGCGAAGATTGCGGGGCCTGCACCAGCAATATTGAATGCTTTTGCACCAGCTCTTAATGCTGCTTCTTTTGCAGCATCATAGCCGGGAATTAGTTTCGACCTTGAAGCCTCTATTTCCCAACCATCATTTAACATGTTAAATGCTCGTGACCATTCACCTAGGCTAGCATAGTATTTGAAGAGCAGTGCTTTTCTTGTAACCTCTACTACGCGCTTACGTGGAACATACCTTGGCAGAACTTCTCTCATAGCTTTCGTCTTTGGAACCTGTCTATCGATACGTAAAATGTTTCTTTTAGGCCTAAAAACCACAATACGATAGCTTTGAGGCCATTCAATCTTCTCTATAACGGCTTTATCAACATCGTAAACCAGCGTTAAACCTCCAAGAAGACTGGCCGCCACATTGTCGTAATGGGGTTCACCTGCTGCAACAGCCTCACCTAGTCCTGCATATTTCACAAGTTCTTCACGACTTAAAACTTCGCCGAGAAGCATGTTTATTGCATAAACTGTTGCAGCTGCTGTAGCACCACTACTACCCAAACCAACACCTACTGGTACGCCTTTTCGAACTACTATCTCAAGCTCTATTGCTTCTCCAAGATCATTTAACATATTTATTGCTGCATGATATGCTACATTTGCCTCTCCCCCCAACACGCCACCCTCTGCATAAACCTTTACCCTGGTACTCCCTTCACCAACCATTCTAACAAGCACCTTGTCATACGCATAGTCTATTGCTACTGCTGCGATATCAAAGAGAAGGCCAAGGTTTGCAATAGAAGCTGGTGCTATGACTACAACATCTTTCAAAATATTAGCACCACATTATAGAATCTACTTGTAACTGGTGAAAAATGGTTTCTTCGGTGAGAAATAGATGTATAGACCGCAAACTCGTGTTATACTAGCCCTGGTTTCAGGGGGTATTGATAGCACAACAGCTGCTCTTCACGCGAAAAAACAATATTGTGAGTTGCCTAGGAAAGATGGCGTCGATGTTACATGCCATCTTTATGCTGTAAGTTTTATCTACGGCCAAACACATCGCCGTGAGGTAGAAGCTGCAAAAAGATTTGCCGAAAAATACGGTTTTAAACATTTGGTAGTTAGCATTGGCTCGTTATCGGCCAAAAATCTAGGCTTAGCTTATGGCGGAAGTGCTTTAACCGGCGACAAACCAATACCTGAAGCTGCAACGCCAGGCCGTGTACCTGAAACCTATGTTCCTCAACGCAACATGATCCTTTTGGCGCATGCTGCAGCAATACTGGAAATATTGCTAGATGTTCACGATGCATATCTGGGCGTGTTAGTAGTGGGTTTTCATGCTGAGGACAACGCTCCCGGAGAACCGGTGTATCCTGATACCCGCAAAGAATTCGTTAATGCCATAGAACTTGCAGTAAACATTGGCAGTGGCAGAGTGTATGAAGGTCGTTCACGTATAATAGTGCACGCTCCGTGGGTAGAACTACCCAAGTGGAAGATAATAGTATGGGGAATCAAAAACGGCATGGACTACAGCATTACGTGGACCTGCTATAGAGGAGGCGAAAAACCGTGTGGTAGGTGTCCCTCGTGTCTACATAGGCTTAGAAGTTTTGTAGCAGCAGGCATACCAGATCCACTAACCCAACACTATGAACACTTGCCGGAATGGTATAGGTTGTGGCTAAACGATAAAAGAGCGTGTGAAAAAGGTGATGTAGAAGCTTGCAAACGGGCTGAAAGTGCAACAGCTATAGCTAGACGTGGAGAAATACCTTATCTCACACCTAGCTAGTAACAGATGTTGGTGCAAAAGATTATGGGATACCAACTACCAAAAGCACTCATAACAACTGTTGTCGGTAGCTATCCCAAGATGCCAGAAGCCGAAGAAGCGATTAGAAAGAGAAAGCGTGGAGAAATAAGCGAAGAAGAGTTTCACGAAGCAGTAAAACCGGCTATAAAAGCTGTAATTAGCGACTATTTGGATGCTGGAATAGACATTCTCAGCGATGGCGAGCAAAGCAGGGAGGACATGGTTGTATATTTTGCTGAGAGAATTAAAGGTTATGAGGAAGGTGATTGGGTTAGAATTTTCGACAACACCTATTTCAGAAAACCAGTAATAGTGTCAAAATTGCAGTATGCTGGCCCTATGGCAATTGCTGATTGGAAGTATGCTCAGTCAATTAGTCAAGGTAGACCTGTAAAAGCCATTATAACTGGACCATACACGATGATTGATTGGAGCTTCGACCTAGTGTATGGTGATAGGAGAGAAGCTGTTATCGAAATGGCTAAAGTGTTGCGAAAAGAGCTAGAAGAGTTTGTAAAGCATGGCGCACGCTACATACAAGTAGATGAGCCAGCATTTTCGACAAGACCTTATCCCGAAGAGGCCGAGATTCTACGTGAAGCACTAGAAATCTTGTTCAAAGGGCTTGATGCTAAGAAGATAATCCACATCTGTTTCGGCAGAATAGAAAAAGTACTTCCATACATACTCGATTTCCCAGTTGATCAAGTAGATTTAGAAATGAAGAATAGCAATTTTAGACTACTACCATATCTTAAAGAGTATGGGTTTGATAAGGAGCTTGGCTATGGAGTTATAGATGTGCATAGTCTACGTGTAGAAACCGTTGAAGAGATAAAAGAAGACATAAGACGGATATTAACATTGGATATTCTGCCACCTGAGAAAATATACATAGATCCGGACTGCGGCCTCAAAAGGCTCCCAAGAGAAATTGCAAAAGCGAAACTTAGAAACATGGTGCAAGCTGCTAAAGAGGTTAGAAGAGAGCTTGGCTACGAAGATTAAAGTTTTCAATGTATCCATGGTATCCAAAAACAACATCTCTAACAAAGATTGCTTGTTCGAGAGTATTTTGGCTTGTGGAGGTTGTATTAGCGATGCTGAATTTCCCGTTAAGGAGAATTAAAGAAGGGTTAGTAGAGCTACTTGTACCTGATTTTGACGCTTACAAGCGGCCAGATGGTGTCTACGAGCCTGCATGGGCCCCAGTATTCTACAACCCTAAAATGGGCTTCAATCGCGATATTGCTGTCTTATTTGCTAGAGCCTATGCTCGTCTTCGAGGTATTGATAGAATAGTGGTTGTTGAACCACTAGCAGGTAGTGGTGTTAGAGCTTTAAGATACGCTATTGAAGCCAATGCTATTGTCTATGCCTCAGATATCAGTTTTGATGCTGTAACACTAATTAAAGAAAATATAAAACTTAATAATGCTGAGAACAAAGTCTTTGTCCAACGAGCAGATGCCAACCGCTATATGGAGCAACTAGCTGAAGAGCGTGTTAGACCACATATAGTCGATCTAGACCCGTTTGGTAGCCCTGCACCCTTCCTAGAAGCTGCATTAGATCTTCTAGGTGGACGTGGAGTACTTGCTGCAACCGCCACAGAC